>JBDNIE010000145.1:0-25992 GCA_041688425.1 Halioglobus sp.
ACCATTGCTGGAGATGTACAGCTTGTTACTGCCCGTTTCAAACGCACCGGCGGTGTAACCCAAGAAGATATTGCTACTGCCCGTGGAGTTGTTGTAGCCGGCGCCTAGGCCGATGCCCAGGTTAAAATTGTCCGCCGTGTTGGCGACGAGACTGAACGTGCCCACCGCGACGTTGTTAGTGCCCGTTGTATTGGCAGCAAGCGCCCCCACCTCCTGGGCGAAATTATTGTCAGCATAAAAATGGTAACTCAGAGTATTTGAGTGAAAAGCTATATTTGAAAATGATATGTCTGCTTGACTATAACTAGCAGTACGTGAAGTTCAGCCACATTTGGCCGCCAACGAGTTCGTCATTCGCATGGATATGAAGTCCTTCTATGAGTCGATTGGCCACAAGCGAATGCTGGAGAAGCTGACCAGCTACATCAATGACCGCTTTACCCTCAACCTGCTATGGCAGTCCATGCATCTCTGCGTGGAGCATGGCGGATTGTTTTGGGACGTCAATCACGGTTTACCGCGTGGTTGCCCGTTGAGTCCGTTGCTGGGCGCTTTTTTCCTAACCGAGCTTGATGAAGCATTGACAGAGCGGGACGTATTCTATGTACGTTACAGGGATGACGTCCTTATCCTGAGCAAGCACCGCTGGGGATTACGCAGAGCAGTAAAGTGTTTAAACGAAATCCTCACTGCGCATGGCATGGAGAAGCACCCCGACAAGACCTTCATTGGGCGCATTGAGAAGGGGTTTGATTTTTTGAGTTATCACTTCAGCCGGGCAGGATTACAACTGGCGGCAAAGACGATAGCTAACGCGGTAGAGAAAGTTCATCCGCACTGTGGACTCACAGATACCGTCGCAGGCCAGGGCTTTTACGGTGCGATCGAAGCCACCCTAATTGGCCCCGGCGGCTATGCGTTCACGGAACCCGGCACTTCGATGTCCGGGCTGGGGCGTCGCTACTACCGGTTCCCGCATGACTGGCGCCAGGACAATAGCCGCGGCGCCGCGCAGCTGGTTCAGTTGGTTAACCAGAGACGCCTGGATCATCGCGACGACAGCCTGCGGGTGGATATTGTCGCCCACAGTATGGGTGGGCTGATTACCCGCTAATGGCTGCGCTACCCTTCAGGAAAATCTGCCGCACATTTTGCTGAGCCGCTAGACACGACATGCTTGATTCTTTAGCCTAGTAACACTTCAGTATTCTGAAATCCCCGCTCCAAAACGGACCGGCACGGTAACAGGAGCTGAGCTAGTCTAACGCGTTACGCATTGCGCTAAGGTAGCCACATGAACCACCCCAATGACTTGTCCTCTCCATTAAACGAAGAAGAATATGAGGAACTCGATGAGTTTCTGCTCGCACTGGAATACGAAGAGGGCATCTACTGCATCTCAGAACTGGACGGCTTTTTCACCGCTGTTGTCAGTGGTCCCGAAATGATAGCCCCCTCCCAATGGCTGTCGATAATCTGGGGCGACCACGAGCACTCGCCGGACTGGGACAATGAGCAGGACTTCCAGCATATTTTTAGCTTGCTCGTGCGGCATATGAACAGCACGACTGCCACGCTGATGGAAGCTCCGATGGAATTCGAGCCCTGCTTTATGGAGCGCACTGTAGAGGGTAAACGCTACGCTGTCGTAGACGAATGGTGCCAGGGTTATATGAAGGCGGTCGTTCTTCACTCGGAGCGCTGGGCGCAAATGCCGCTGGCCTACGAGGACTATCTCGCACCCATACTGATGTTCAGTACTGACGAGGGCTGGGCACAACTCGATGCGATGGATGAATCGGAAATCGAATTCTGGCAAAACCAGATTGAGCCTGCAGCACGGCGCATTCACGCCTATTGGCTTGAACAGCGCGGCGGCAGTGCCGCGCCCCAGTTTCACCCCACGCTATTGCCTACCACGGCTGCCAACGACGAACCGTTTGTGCGCGAGTCTCCCAAAACCGGCCGCAACGACCCCTGCCCCTGTGGTAGCGGCAAAAAGTATAAAACGTGTTGTAGCTTGGATTAGGTGAGCATTTGACTCGGCTGGGCTTCCAACAGCACCCGATCTCGTCGCTCGGACGCAACCCACATTTCTGCCAACGCCTGCATCACGCCGTAGATTTATCCAGCCAGCGAGCGCCCATACGCCGCTGCAATCAACTCAGGATGCCTCGCCGCAGGATTGCATAAGCGCTTGGGGTCCGGCCGCTTGCCGACACGATCCGGATATTGGCTCCGGTATGTACCGCCAGTAACAACCCGTTGTGGCGCACGCGCGACCAGTGAGGCGCGCTTTGAGGGCCTTGTCATCCAACGTCATACTGCTTCGTCCATCGTACTTTGGGTTGAGCATATCAGAACAGGACTGCTTGAAATGGGTGCCCAACGTCCCTGTCAGGCTTAAAACGTTCTGCATTTAGCGCAAGCTATCTGTGTAGCCCGCTTGTCGCTTAGCTGCGCTTTGCCGGCGCGATCTGCACGGTGTAGATATTAGCCATTTTTCGCGAGATGTTTAGTCTGTATGCCTGCACAGGTCGTGTTTTCAGGCAGACGATGACTTATATCAGGCAAAGTTAGTCCCATTGTGCGGTTCGAATCGGCCCCAATAACCCCTGAATTGCATCTCAGACCATACTGGCAGCTACTTAGGCTTCTCGACCGGCGTGACAGCCACATTTCTAACCAGCAAAGCAGTTGCGGGCCGCTTTTTATCGGTGCGATTTAAAAGATACCCCAAAAGTCCCTCCCGGCAGGAAAAGCCCTCCCTACCACTCCTGCAAATACTGTTTAAATACAGCGCCTTAGAAAGTAGCGAAGAGCCTCTCTCGCGCCCCGTCTCAGTCTTGACATTCAAGCGCCGGGTGGTATTGTCTCCGGCCCGCTCAGATTGTGCATAAATACCGTTATAATTGGTAGCAGACCGAGGCTTCAAAAATCCCGGTACAGCTGCCGCTTGAGCGGGTGTTTTTGCTGAGCGTTTTACCAAGGCGTGTTTGATATCGCACCACCAGATGAGTTGAAGGCATGATGAACAAAAGAATCGACGGCAAAATCGGGTTTCCCGCTAAGCACGGTCTGTATGATCCCGCCCTCGAGAAGGACTCCTGTGGCGTGGGTTTTGTAGCCAATATTAAAGGAATCCCAAGCCACGAAATCCTCACGGACGCCTACCATATTAACTCCCGCATGGACCACCGCGGCGGCTGCGGCTTCGAGGAAAACACCGGTGACGGTGCTGGTATCATGACGGCCATCCCGCACAAATTCATGCTGAAAGTGGCCGCGGAACTGGGTTTCACCCTGCCGGAAGTGGGCGCGTATGCCGTGGGTAACATATTTCTGCCGCACGATCCTGCGAAGCGCGCCGAGCTAAAGACCAGCTTTACGGCCGCTGTGGAGTCAGAAGGGCTGACTCTGCTGGCTTTCCGGGAGGTGCCTGTGCGCCCTGATGAGGCCAATATTGGCCCTGCAGCGCGCGATGCCATGCCCGTTATCGAGCAGATCATTGTCGGTGGCAAAAAGTCCGACGATCACGCCTTCGATCTCGCGCTGTACCTTGCACGGAAAAAGTTTATTGGTCCGGCAAAGGATAAATACTGCGACGATCTGATCTATACCTGCAGCCTCAACTCCAGGATTATTGTCTATAAAGGTATGCTGACGCCGGCGCAACTGTTCCCGTTCTACCCGGACCTGGAGGATGAGGACTACGAAAGCCACTTGGCCATGGTGCACTCGCGGTTCTCCACCAACACATTCCCCTCCTGGGACAGGGCGCAGCCCAAGCGCTTCATGAGCCACAACGGTGAAATCAACACCCTGCGCGGTAACAAGAACTGGATGACTGCCCGCGAGGGTGTTGCCAAGAGCGAGCGTATAGGCGACAAGATCAAGGATCTGTTCCCCATTTGTGAGCCGAACTACTCCGACTCGGGTTCTTTCGATAACGTGCTGGAATTCCTGCTAATGTCCGGCCGCTCGCTGCAGGAATCCATCATGATGATGGTGCCCGAAGCCTGGCAATCCGACGTTAACATGCCAAAAGAAAAGCGCGACTTTTACGAGTACCACTCCTCGTTGATGGAGCCCTGGGACGGCCCGGCCTCCATTGTTTTCACCGACGGCCACTACATTGGCGCCGTGCTGGATCGCAACGGCCTGCGCCCCGCACGCTATTACGTGACGCACGATGACAAGGTCATTATGGCCTCAGAGGTCGGCGTGCTGCCGATTGCTCCGGAGAACGTGAAAGAGAAAGGCCGCCTGCAGCCGGGCAAAATGTTTCTCGTAGACTTCGTCGCCGGGCGTCTAGTGCCAGACGAGGAATTGAAAATGCAGTTCGCCAGGCAGCGGCCTTACGGCGAGTGGATCGACGAGCAGAAACTGGAGCTGTCCGATCTGCCGCCTGATCACGCAGAGCTGGATTACGAGCCGGAGACGCTGCTGGATCGCATGCAGGCATTTGGCTACACCATCGAAACCATGCAGTTCATGTTGCTGCCCATGGTAAACGAAGCCCGCGATCCGCTGGGTTCCATGGGCAACGACAGTGCGCTGGCGTGTCTCTCTGACAAATCGCGCATGATTTACGACTACTTCAAGCAGTTGTTTGCCCAGATTACCAATCCGCCCATCGATTCGATTCGCGAAGAAGTCGTAATGTCGCTCACCTGCTTCATCGGGCCTGAGGGCAATTTGCTGGAGACAACTCCAGAGCATGTGCACCGTCTGGAGCTAAACCACCCGGTTATCTCCAACGATGAACTGACCAATATCAAAAACCTCGACCGCGATGGCTGGAAAACCAAAACCATCGATACGACGTTTGAGAAAGTGTCTGGTGCCGACGGCATGCTGGCTGCGATAGATCGCATCTGCGCAGAATCGTCGCAGGCGATCAAGGACGGCTACTCCTTTATTATCCTGTCCGACAGAAATATCAGCGCAACGCGGATGGCGCTCAGCAGTCTGGTCGCCTGTGGCGCGGTGCATCACCACCTGGTGAGCACGCACGAACGCACGCGCATCGGCATCATTCTGGAGACCGGCGAAGCGCGCGAGGTGCACCATCACTGCCTGCTCGTAGGTTATGGCGCAGACGCCATTAACCCCTACCTGGCTTTCGAATCCATTTGGCAGGCGCTGCAGGACGGCTTGTTGGACAAGAAAAAGTTCCCCAACAGCACCTCTATTGTCGCTGCGTACAAAAAAGGCATCGCCAAAGGGATGCTCAAGGTCATGGCGAAGATGGGTATCTCCACGCTGCAATCGTACAAAGGCGCGCAAATATTTGAAGCCGTGGGCCTGGCCGATGAAATCATCAATCGCTGCTTCGTGGGCACTACCAGCCGCGTGCAGGGCGTAAATTTCGCTATCCTGTTTGAAGAAATGAAACAGCGCCACGAAATTGGCTATCCGCTGCGCGACCAGAATCAGATTGAGGTTCTGCCGAACCCGGGTGACTTCCATTGGCGTCGCGGTGGCGACAGCCATATGTGGGATCCAGAAACAATTTCCAACCTGCAGATTGCCACGCGCACCAACAGCGAAGACGCCTACTGGAAATTTGCCAACCATGCGAACAGCGAATCTACCCGTCGCGCCACGTTCCGCGGTTTGATGGATTTCAAGGACGTTAGCGATCCTTGTGATATTTCAGAAGTTGAAGCGGCGTCGGAGATCGTCAAGCGATTCTGCACCGGCGCAATGAGCTACGGCTCCATCTCGGCCGAAAGCCATGAGACGCTGGCTGTGGCGATGAATCGCATCGGCGGCAAATCCAATACCGGCGAAGGCGGCGAAGACTCACTACGTTTTGAGCCAATGGCCAATGGCGACTCCAAGCGCTCTGCCATCAAGCAGGTAGCCTCAGGCCGTTTCGGCGTCACTATCTGGTATCTGGCCAACGCCGATGAGTTACAAATCAAAATCGTGCAGGGTGCGAAGCCCGGCGAAGGCGGCGAGCTGCCCGGCGGCAAGGTTGATGACATTATCGCATCAATCCGCCACTCTACTCCGGGTGTCGGCCTGATCAGCCCACCACCGCACCACGACATTTATTCCATTGAGGATATTGCTCAGCTTATCCACGATTTGAAGAATGCCAATCCCGCCGCCCGCATCAGCGTCAAACTCGGTTCCGAGATTGGCGTGGGCACGATCGCGGCAGGTGTGACCAAAGCGAAAGCTGATCACCTGGTTATCGCCGGACACGATGGCGGCACCGGTGCATCACCGTTAACATCGATCAAACACGCCGGCCTGCCCTGGGAACTGGGCATAGCAGAAACACACCAGACGTTGGTCAAGAACAACCTGCGCTCGCGCGTAGTATTGCAAACAGATGGCCAGATTAAAACGGGCCGAGACGTCGCTATGGCGCTGCTGTTGGGTGCAGAAGAAGTCGGCTTTGCCACTGCGCCGCTGGTAACCCTTGGCTGTATCATGATGCGCAAGTGTCACCTCAACACCTGCCCCGTTGGTATCGCAACCCAAGATCCAGAGCTGCGCAAGAAGTTCAACGGCAGCCCGGAGTATGTAGTGAACTACTTCTTTATGGTGGCCGAGGAATTGCGCCTGATCATGGCGAAGCTGGGTATTCGCACCATCAATGAAATGGTCGGTCGGGTCGATCTGCTGAAAACACGCGATGCCATCGACCACTGGAAAGCAAGCGGCCTGGATTTCAGCAGTATGTTGACGCCTGCCGAAGTCGTCTACGAAGGCACGGGGCTCTACCAAACTATTAAACAGGATCACGCACTGGAGAAAGCGCTGGATAATATGCTGATAGAGAAAGCGCAACCGGCATTGAAGCGTGGAGAAAAGGTCTTTATTGAAAGCGAGATAATCAATATCAACCGCGTCGTCGGCACCATGCTGTCACATGAGGTGGCCAAAGCCACCCATGGCAAGCTGCTACCGGATGGCACCATCCACATCAAACTCACCGGTTCGGCCGGCCAGAGTCTTGGCGCCTGGTTGGCCAAAGGCATCACTCTCGAAGTGGAAGGTGACTGCAACGACTACGTGGGCAAGGGGCTATCTGGCGGCAGGATCATAGTATATCCGCCGAAATCCAGTAGCTTTAAGCCTGAGGAGAACGTGCTGATCGGTAACGTTGTCATGTACGGCGCGACTTCGGGAGAATCCTATTTCAACGGCATCGCGGCGGAGCGCTTTTGTGTGCGTAATAGTGGCGCGTCTGCCGTCGTGGAGGGCGTGGGCGATCACGGCTGTGAATACATGACAGGCGGTCGCGTTGTGATCCTGGGTAAAACAGGCCGCAATTTTGGCGCCGGCATGAGTGGCGGCATCGCGTATGTCTGGAATAAGGACGGGGATTTCGAACGCATGTGCAACACCGAAACTTTCGAGCTGGAAAGCGTCGAGGCGGAGGATGACATCAATGAGCTGCGCACGCTGATCGAAAATCACCAGAAGTACACAGGCTCCAAAGTCGCAGAGAGAATTCTGGACAATTGGAAAGCTGAACGTGGGCACTTTGTAAAAGTCATGCCGACCGATTACAAAAGGGTGCTTGAAGAAATGTCAGCAGCAAAAACTGTAAACGTAGCAATCGGTTCGTAGGAAGATTATTGATTATGGGAAAGCCCACCGGATTTAAAGATTACGAACGAAAAACTGAGCCCTACCGCGACCCTGCGGTCCGGCTGATTGATTTCGACGAGATCTATACCCCGCATCAGGAAAAGCAGCTTAAAACGCAGGGTGCCCGTTGTATGGACTGCGGTGTGCCCTTCTGTCAGTCCAATAATGGCTGCCCGATATATAACCTCATCCCGGAATGGAATGATCTGGTGTACAAAGGGCGCTGGCGCGATGCGCTGGATCGCTTGCACCTGACCAATAATTTCCCTGAATTTACCGGCCGAGTTTGTCCGGCTCCCTGCGAGGGCGCCTGCGTATTGAGCATCACCAGCCCGGCGGTGGCCATCAAGAATATCGAAGCGGCGATCATTGACCGCGGCTTTGAAGAGGGTTGGGTGACGCCGCGGACAGCGGCCAGCAGCACCGGCAAAAGGATCGCAGTGATCGGCTCCGGCCCCTGCGGCCTTGCCGCTGCCGAGCAGTTGAATACCGCAGGCCACAAGATCACCGTCTATGAGCGCGCCGATCGCATTGGCGGTTTGCTGATGTATGGCATCCCCAACATGAAACTGGACAAGGGTGTAGTAGAGCGCCGCGTGCAGTTGATGCGTGATGCCGGCATCGAGTTTATCGTCAATGCGGATGTTGGTACCACCGTTGATCCCGCCAAATTGGTCGCCGACAACGATGCAGTGCTATTGGCTACCGGCGCTACCAAGGCGCGCGATTTGCCCATTCCCGGACGCGACGCTAATGGTGTTCACTTAGCGATGGAATTCCTGACGGCCAATACCAAGAGCCTGCTGGATTCCGATCTGGAAGACGGCTGTTATATTTCAGCCAAGGACAAGAACGTCATCGTAATCGGCGGCGGTGATACCGGCACCGATTGCATCGGCACATCATTGCGTCACGGCTGTAAATCGCTGGTGAATTTTGAGCTACTGCCACAGCCCCCGGCCGAGCGCGCTGCCAACAATCCATGGCCTCTGTGGCCGCGCATTCATCGCGTCGACTACGGTCATGCTGAGGCGGCGGAGCTGTACGGTGACGACCCGCGTGTCTACTCCATTATGAGCAAAGCGTTCATTAAGGATGAAGCGGGCAACCTGACCGGTATCGTTACGGTTAACGTCGATCAGAATATCAAGGAAATTCCGGGCAGCGAAAAAACCTGGGAAGCGGACCTTATCCTGCTTTCAATGGGGTTCCTGCAGCCTGAGCACTACATCAACGAAGCGCTCGGCATGGATATTGATGAGCGTGGTAACTTCCGCGCCACCAAGCAGGACTACCGCACAAGCGTGCCCAAGGTCTATGCCGCAGCGGATTGCCGCCGTGGACAGGACCTTGTCGTTCGAGCCATCAATGAAGGTCGCGAAGCCGCGCGTGAAATTGACCGCGACCTGATGGGCTGCACCGAGCTGCCGTAGCCAACCGACGCGCGCTAGTAGCCCGGCTGCCCGTGACTGAATCTGCGCCCGAAACGGTCACGCTCGCACTGGATGCGGTGCTCGCCGCCGCGCAGGCCAAGGCAGGCCTGCGCGACTTCGGCGATGACAGCTTCTTCGAGCCATTGCAGGCTCTGCTGCAGTCGCTGGATGAAGAAGCCAATCTCTCCCCCATAGGTCGTATAGGCCAATACACCCGCATTGTCGACCTGCTGGTCAACCGACTGCGCGTCGAGTATTGGTTACAGCGTCATCCAGAGATACTCGACGAGCCCATTGCGCCGCCGGTGGTGATCGTCGGGCTGATGCGCACTGGCACGACCCTGCTGCATCGACTGATGGCTTGCGATAAGCGTTTCTACGCGCCGCTCTGGTACCAGACACGTTACCCTGCCCCGTTGCCTGACTCTCTCCACGACTCTCTGCAAGATCATGACTTCGATCATGATGATGTGCGCATTGCGCTGGCGCAGACAGAGGTTCGCCAAATGCTTGAAGCCAGCCCCGATCTTGCGTCTATCCATCCGCTGGAGGCCTGCGCGGCGGACGAGGACGTGATGTTGCTGGAGCACAGCTTTTACAGCACCGTACCTGAGGCATTCGCAAACTTGCCGAGTTACGCTCGCTGGCTGGAGCAGCACGATAATACGCCGGGCTACCGCTATCTGCGGCGTTTGCTGCAGTGCCTGCAATGGCAGAACAAACGCGCCGGACATAACGCTGATCGCTGGCTGCTAAAAACCCCGCATCATCTGCACCATCTCGAGATACTCCTTGAGATTTTCCCGGGCGCTACCGTCATACAAACCCATCGCGATCCACTGCAAACAGTGCCCTCGCTGTGCAGTATGAATTACGCGTTGGCGTGTATGGGAAGCGACAATGTCGATGCGCACACTATCGGTCGCCACTGGTGCGATAAGTTTGCGCGCAGCCTGAAGCAATCACTGCAAGTGAGAGCGCGGCACCCGCAGCACTTTATCGACGTGCAATACACCGAGACTGCCAGCGATGCCATGGCCACTGTCAGTCGCATCTATGCGCAGTTGGGCATTGATCTCGATGAGCAGACTCAAGCGGCAATGCGGCGTTGGCTGCAGGCCAATCGACGTGAAGACCGCAATCCCCACCACTACACGCTGCAGCAGTTCGGTTTTACGCGTGCCGGACTGGAACACGATTTTGCAGACTATCGAGAGACCTTCCTCAAGTAGCGCACGCTACCGGGATATAGAGCAGCGCTTCCATTGTCGGGCTAGCTCCATTAGTATTTTGAGCGTAACCAATACCATAACGATTTCCAACACCAAGAGCCGCCCGCGACCCTGCCGGGACTGGAGAGACACCATGACCCGCTGCAATAATCCCATCGATACACCAGAACAGCGCGAGCATGAATTGCTCGCGCTGTCTTACTACCGGCACCCCGAGATCGTCGCGGCGCGCAACGAGATACGCGCTTACTGGCTCGATCTTGCCAAGCCCAGTGAGGTCATGCTCAGCTGTTTTGAGCCCAGCTTTGAAGAAGTGATGTTTGGCGCAGTAGTCTGGGCGTTGAATCAGGATCCACTGTATCCGAAGGTGGTTACAATCAGTCGGCTGCGCCACATGCTGGGTGATGTGGACATTCCCGGTAGCCGCTGGGGTATAGACAATCCCGACAGTGTTTATCGGGTGATTCCAATCAGCGGCACGCAGCGCTATCGCATTCACGGCCGCGTCGGTGAACAGCGCATGCTGGAAAATTACTTCACTCTGTGGAGCAGTACGATGCAAACAGTCGGGCTGCTATCCGGCCACGACCTGCAGGTGGATGAATCAGGCTATTTTGAAATCACAGTGGACGAATCGCCCGCAAAGGGGCGCGCGAATCACATACAGACCAGCCCTGATGCGCATGAATTCTACATTCGCGATGTGATTTTTGACTGGGCAGAGGATCGTTGCAATGAGTTCAGTGTCGAGCGCCTGGGCGAGGCCTCAAGACCACCCTTCACGGAGCGTGAACATCTGCAGCGCATCCGGGAGTATATGCACCGCTGGGCCACCAACACCACACGCTGGAACCGGCAGGCGCTGGACCGCCCCGTCAATGCGTTTGATTTCATCATCGACCGCGACAGTGACGGCGCACTGCGCGACCAAATTTATATCATGGGCCACTTCTCACTGCCCGATGAGAACAGTGCCATCGTGCTGGATGTGGATATGGGGGGCGCCCGTTATTTTATCGCGCCCATCACCAACATCTGGGGAACCTCGAATGAAATCGTCACTCGCAACGGCAGCCTGAATAAACACCAGGCAATCGCGAATGACAACGGTACCTATACGTTCGTGCTGTCGCCGCACGACCCTGGCGTGCACAACTGGCTGGATCCTACCGATATGCGCGAAGGGATCCTGACGCTGCGCTGGGCAGAATTCACGGGCGGCCGCCCCAGTGACACGTTTGGTGTGAAATCACGACTGGCAACGCTGAATGAGCTCAAAGGATCACTTCCGTCGGCATGTCAGATGATCTCTTCCGAGGAACGCACGCAGCAACTGACAGCACGCGCTAGCAGCTACGCCTGGCGCATTGCTCAGGAGAGCGCGCAATGAGGCCGCTAGCCGACAGTGTCTGGCTGATTACCGGCTGCTCTAGCGGCTTCGGGCGGGAGATTGCGCTGTGCGCGCTGCACCAGGGGGCACGCGTTGCCGTCACCGCGCGACGCAAGGATGCTATCGAAGACATCTGCGCACAGTTTCCCGACCGCGCGCTCGCGCTGGCGCTGGATATCACTGACGCACAACAACGCAAGGCGGCCCTGCAATCGACGCTGGAACACTTCGGCCAACTGGATGTGCTGGTGAATAATGCCGGCTACGGCTACGTCGCCGCCATCGAGGAGGGCAATGAGGATGATTTTCGCGCGATGTTCGAAACCAACTTTTTCGCCACGCTGGCGATGACGCGACTGGTACTGCCGCATTTTCGTCAACGCGGTCGGGGGCGCATCCTGAATAACTCTTCACAAGCGGGCCTGATGGCCAATCCTGGCACCGGATTTTACAGCGCATCGAAACACGCGCTGGAAGGCGCGATGGAGGCACTGACCAAGGAGGTCGCGCCGCTGGGCATTGAGGTAGTGACGGTACAACCGGGCGCATTTCGCACCGACTGGTCGGGCCGTTCCATGCAGCGCAGTGGGCAGCGCATTGATGACTATGCCGAATCAGTTGGCAGTCGTCTCGATATGATCGCCGCCATTGATGGACGACAACCGGGTGACCCGGTGCGCGCCGCACAAATTTTCGTCGATCTGGCGACCATGGAAAATCCCCCCGCGCAGTTGGTACTCGGCAAGGGGCTGTTACAGTCCTATCGAGAGCGCCTCAACGACATTGAAGCACGTTTGCAGGCGTGGGAGTCCGTCTCGGTATCGGCTGAATATCCGGATTAATCCGGCGCGCTCAGCTCGCAACCTGCTGCGGCGCAGGCTGACACCCGCGCAGCAGTTTTCCGTTTAACTGCCCTGTGGATTCGCCGTTGCGAAAAGCCACCTTGCCCGCGATAACAGTAGCCTCGTAACCGATAGCCCGCTGCACCAGTCGCCGACCATTGGCAGGCAAGTCGTAGACGATCTCCGGCGCCAGCAGAGCCAGCTTGTCATAGTCGATGATGTTGATATCCGCCTTGTAGCCGGGCTTTAACACGCCGCGGTCGAACAGGCCCAACTGCTCTGCGGTCTCGCTGGTTTGCATCCTGATCAATTTCTGCAGTGGAATTTTATCGCCGCGCGTGCGATCGCGGCCCCAGTGCTGAATTAACGTCGTAGGGAAACTGGCATCACACAGCGCACCACAGTGTGCCCCGGCATCGCCCAACCCTGCGAAGGTATAGGGATGATCGAGCATGGTTTTGACATGATCGAGATTGCCGTTTTCATAATTGAACAACGGATGATAGAGCAGCGCGCGGCCTTCTTTCTCGAGCAGGGCATCGTAAATTAACGCCTGCGGTGTCAGCCCTTCGCTTACCGCCTGTCCGGCAAAAGACTCCTTGGGGTCGGGCTCGTAGTTGAGCGGTTCGCGCAGCGGGAACAGTTTGTGATAGCTGTAGAGAATCTCATTGAGCAGTGGTTGATCCATTTCAATGATATTGGAGTTTAGCAAACGCTCGCGAAATTCCGCTGTGCGCATTATCGCTACCTGCTCTTGCAGCGGCTTGCCGGCGATTTCGTGATACACCTCGTACAGCAGAAACGGGTTCAGGCTGGCCGTTAAACCCAGCAGCACACCGGTGGCGCGCGGAGGCACCTGCCCGTACATCTTGACGCCCTCCGCCTGCGCTGCAGTCACACTGTCCAGCAACTGCGTCCACCACTCCGGGCGCGCATCCTGTTGCTCTACGGTCAGCGAGATAGGCCGACCAGATTCCTGCGACATTTTCTTGAACAACTGAAACTCCGCATCAAAATCATAGAAATCAGAGATGCCCTGCAGTACGCCAGTACCGCTGGCACCCACTGCCCTGGCAATACCCAGTAGTTCGTCTTCATGGGCAGTGACAGTGGGTGTCAGCACGCCCTTGGAGTCCTTGTGTTTTTCCGTGCGAGACGTGCTGAAGCCGAGCGCGCCTGCGTCGATCGCATCGCGAACGATACGGGCCATGCTGTCGATTTCTTCGGCGGTCGCAATCGCGTGATCAGCACCGCGCTGCCCCATCACATACGCGCGCACTGCACCGTGAGGAATCTGCGTTCCCACATCCAACGCCAGCGGCTTTTTCTCCAGCACATCAAGGTACTCAGGGAAGGTTTCCCAATCCCACTGTATGCCCTCATGCAGCGCCGTGCCGGGAATGTCCTCCACGCCTTCCATCAACCCGATTAGCCAATCGCGCTGCTCGGGTTTGCAGGGCGCAAAGCCCACGCCACAGTTACCCGTCACAATCGTAGTAACGCCGTGGTATGAAGAGGGCGCCAGCAGCGGGTCCCAGGTCACCTGCCCGTCGAAGTGCGTGTGAATGTCGACAAAGCCGGGCGTGACGATTTTCCCGGTCGCGTCAATCTCCTCACGGCCCGGCATCGTAACCTTACCAATCAAAGAGATTTTGTCGCCGTCGATAGCGACATCCGCCATTATCGGGTCCGCCCCGGTGCCGTCATAAACCTTACCGCCCCTGATTACCATGTCGTGCATGTTGTTCTCCCCGGGATCATTCATCTGATATTCTCGTGCCGTTGGGTAAACTTCGCTACACATTACCCTGCAGTGTGGCCGGCTATGTGCTAGGTGCTATGAAAGAATCACACCCGGGGCTAGCCCTTGGTTTTGATCGCCGGACACTACAATACGGTGTAACGCGGACCGCGCGGCTGTGGAATTCTCCTGTACGCTGACAATGCACAGAGCCGCTCCATATGGGTGGTGCTGCCGCCTGCATATTCGCATACCAATTGCTTGCCCTCAAGGTAGCGCCGCACTACCACGGGCCCCCAACCGAAGGCATGGAAATCCAGCACACCGTTATTCCAGATCATGCTGGCCGAAGAAAGGCGAGAAACAACACCAGCAGCATTGTAACAATGCCTGTAAGCCATTTTATTATCGTCATGAGAGACTACCGGTCACTCTGGAACGGACCACCTTACGACCGCTCCCGGTCACTCATAAAATACTCTTCAGTCAGCAATGCGATCATTGTCGACAACAACGTATCGTGCCCCGCAGCGTTCAAGCAGATTTTTTATCGCCCTTGATATGACCGGATACGCGCAACCACTCAATGGCATCTCGTAACGTCTCGGCGGTGTGCCGGTACTCCATGCCCAGAGTTGCCTTGATCAGGCTGTCATCGGCAACAGCCCACTCCGTTGCGTAGATAATAGATTCCTGACTCAGGGGCAGTTCCATTTTTACATAGCGACTCAACACATCGCCGACCCTGCCCGCTGCTGTGAGTATTGCGGGAGGGAGTTTGATGCGAAAGAACTTCCTGCGGGTCACCTCCTCCATCAAATCGCCGTAATCTGGCCAACTATAATAGGCGCCCCCCATCAGGTAACGTGCGGGAGGGCCGCCGCGCTCAAGCAGGCCAAGATGGGCCGCCGCCAGATCTCGGACATCAATAATTTGGATGCCGCTGGTGGTTTCCAGCAGCATGCCCGAGTTCATAAATGTCCTGAGGCCTATCATGGCTTCACTCAGGCCAGGGTCGTCCGGGCCCATAATGCTGCCCGGGTAGGTGGTGTAAATCGGCGCGCCATCATCCTGTAGGGCCCGCACAAACTTGTCACATTCTATTTTAGAGCGCCCATAGCCCGACAGCGCAGTACCCAGTGGCGAGACTTCATTGACACGTGACGCTCGGCGGCTGAATAAGGCGGTGGTACTGGATACCTGAACCATGCGCCGAATGCCGCGCTGCCAGGCGCCACCCAAGACAAACCGGGTGCCGAGCAGGTTGTTGTGTAAGACCTTATCGGAGTCACTGGCATGGATACTGACCAGCGCCGCAGAATGGACCACGGCATTGCAGCCGTCCAGCGCTTCATTAACGGACGCCTCGTCGGTGATATCACCTTCAACACAGGGCAAGTTTTCGAGCCCGAACGGCGCAAATACGCGCTGCATCTTCTGTGGGCTGCGAATCAGTAGTTTGACCGAATGACCGGCGTCTACCAGAGCCCTCACCGTGTGGAAGCCGACAAAGCCGGTGCCCCCGGTGACCATGACGTTAAGCTTTTCTTTTGCCATTACACCTATCCTTGTCACGTCACACCCGGGCACACATTCACCGCAAAGGCACAGTGCTGCGCCAATCCGGTTATGCGGTCGTAGCCGACATGACGACCTGTTAATGGTTGTACGTTGCCCCCCTTCTCGCGGATTGATCGCGGATCAGCGGGGCGCGTTTATCTGCTTTGTAGCCAAGCAGTGAACACTCCGCAGTATAAACAACCTTCACGCAACTGTCGGTGTTCTTTGCTGAGTGACCGCCCGAATGGCCGCAGCGGAGGGCGCGGGCCTACTCAGCTATGCAAAGACTGTTAATTTTCGCCTGTCACTCGTGTATGTTGCACTCTCCGTTAATATAGGCCCCCTGCCACCGACTTAGAGGAACGACCATGGGCGATTTTCCGACCAGCGCCGACCAGTTGAGCGCCGACGCTCTCACTCAATACTTGCGGGAAGACGGCTGCCTCGACGAAGGCCACGTTGTCGACTTTGATTACAAGATGATTGGCACAGGCAAAATGGGCGACAATGCGCGCCTGTCTCTGCGCTATAGCGGTGACGCTACAGGCGCACCAGCCACCATTATTGCGAAGCTCCCCGCCGCCGACGAACACGCCAGAGCGATGGCAGGTGCTCAGGGCGCTTACTACAACGAAGTGATGTTCTACCGTGATCTGGCCGACAAGACTGCCATGCGTACGCCCTACATTTACGGCAGCGAGCTGAGCAGCGATCGCTCAGCGTTCTTGCTGCTGATGGAAGATATGGCGCCGGCCGAACCAGGCAGTGCCCTGGTGGGCGCGACGCGGTCACAAACCGAACAGGCCCTACGTCAGGCCGCCAAGCTGGCTGCATCTTACTACGATGACGACAGCCTCGCAGAACGCGACTACATCATGACGCCCGCACGCGACGACGGTGGCGAGTTCGGCGGTGCGCTGATGGAGCAGTACTGGCCGGGATTCGTGGACCGCTTTGGTCACGGCATCAGCGCAGACATGGTTGCCTTCGGGGAACGCTATGTCCGCGGGCACCGCCACTTTGTTAACCGCTTTAAGGGACCCAAAACACTGGCTCACGGCGACTTTCGCAATGAGAACCTTCTTTTCGGCAAGAGCGAGGCGACAACGGTCGACTGGCAGACCCTGGGCGAATCCAGTGCTCTGACCGATGCGGCCTATTTTCTTGGCGGCAGCGTCGAGCCCGATGACCGACGCAATTGGGAAAAAGCGCTGATCAGTGAATACCGGGTGCTATTGGACCGCGAAGGCGTATCACTCAGTGACCAGGCGTGCTGGGACCAGTACCGGGAGTTCGCCATGCATGCCATCGTAATCACGGTGCTCGGCGCCAGTTTCAGTAGCCCCGACGAACGTGGCGATAAAATGTTTTTGGCAATGATCCAGCGTCACCTACAACACTGTATCGATGTTGATGCGGGAGAATTTCTCCCCAACTGAAGCACTGGCTGGCGACACCGCTGGCAGAGACAGCAAGTCGCCATCAGAAAAGACGAGGCCACACACTATGAATTTGATTCTCAATGCTGCAATGCTACTGATGCTGCTTCCTGTGGTGGTAGCGGCGGAAGAACTTGGCAGTGTCGATACTAAATGGCGGCCTCTCTCGCCTGACGATGAGATCTCGGTTGATGTTTTTGATGACGACAAGATTGCAGGAGTAGCCTGTTACATAAGCCGCGCACAAATTGGTGGCTACAAGGGTGCGATGGGCCTTGCGGAAGACCCTTCCGATGCTTCACTGGATTGTCGCCAAGTGGGAACGATCAACATTAAGGAACCGTTGAAAAAGGGCGAGTCGGTTTTCCGCGAACGCCGCTCGCTTATCTTCAAAAGCATGAAAGTGCTGCGCTATTGCGATACCAAGCGCAACGTCATCGTATACCTTGCGTACAGCGAGAAGATTGTCGAGGGATCTCCAAAAAACTCTGTTTCTGCTGTGCCAATCGCCCACTGGGGAGATTCAGCGAGCGATCAGGTGCTAGCCCAATGTGTTCACGCAGACTAGGTTAAAAGACAATGTTTTACGGTTGGCGGGTTGTTTCAGGCGTATTCGTTGCGCAACTGTTTGTGACAGGCTTTTTTACCTATGCGGTTAGCCTTTTTGTTGCACCGGTGCGGGCGGAGTTTAGGGTCACTCTCGAACAAGTGATGTACAGCCTGACGGTGGCAACCCTTCTGGGCCTCGTGGTGACGCCGGTGTGCGGCGCGCTGATCGATAAATTTCCGGTGCGCTGGCTTATGACCTGCGGCGTTGTAATATTTAGCGCTGGCCTTTGGCTACTCTCAAGCTCCGCGTCTATCACCGAGTATGTCGTAATATTTGGTCTAACCATGGCACTCGCAAATGGTCTGGCCGGATCCATGTGCGGTTCCGCGATTATCTCGCGGTGGTTCACAGCCAATCGAGGACGCGCACTGGGCATTGCAGCCATGGGGACATCCGTAGGCGGCGTCGCCATACCAATACTTGCAAGCTATTGGTTAGGTGAGTATGGCTGGCGCGGCGCACTGCAACATTTGTCCATTCTGATACTGCTGCTCATGCTACCGGCGGTGGTGCTGACTGTGAGAGGCAAGCCTGCCGATGTTGGCTTGAATGCGGAGGCCGAGCGCGATGGCAGTTTCACCCCGGAAGCACTCGATACGCTGCGCTCGCCGATCGACATCCTCAAAACGTCCGCGTTCTGGTATCTGGGCCTGAGTCTGGGCGCACTGTTTAGTGCCTACTCGGCGATTGTCGCCAACATTACGCCCTACGCTATTAATTTAGGTCACTCCGATGCGGATGCTTCCATACTCATCATGGCCATTGCCATCAGCGGGTTTATCGGCAAGCTGCTGTTCGGAATGGCAGCAGACACATTCAGCCTCAAGGCAGGTCTGTGGTCAGCGCAGGGACTGGTGATTGCAGGATTCCTTATACTGGCGATGGAACCCGGCTTCAGCATTTTGCTAATCGCAGCCGGCCTCATAGGCCTTGCTGCCGGCGGCATGTTACCGGTATGGGGCACCATGATGGCGCGAATATTCGGGCTTATCAGCTACGGCAAGGCGATGGGCCTGATGGGGCCGCTTCTCACAATTTGTATCGTGCCGGGTTTTACCCTCGTCGGCAGGCTCTTTGACACGCACGGCAACTACACGCTCGCATTGTTGATCTTTTCCATCGTTGTTTTTGTTGGAGCGCTGCTGTTGCTGCCGCTCAGACTGGATGCTCTCTCCCTGACGACTGATGAGTTGGCTGATCGACCGTGAACAATCAACACCGCTCGCCGCCATAGCAACGCGACTGCTGAGTCACACAACCGTATTTTTCAAACTCTGTTTGATCGCCAACCAGCTGGCGTGGTTGGACGACAGATTCAGGCATCGATAATCGCTGGCCACGAGGCTTTTCTCTCTCAGCAGGCGACATAGCACTGTCAACTGGATCTCCAGTTGCACTGGGTCATCAGGCGTTGGCATGGGCATGCTCTGGCATCAGTGAAGTGTTTGAGCGACTGCACGAGATCGAGACCGCAGCGCCAACAGGGACAGAAGCTCGAACCCAGCGAGAGCGCTGACGGGATGGGTGCCTCTTTGTATGTATATCTGCAGACGATGCAGCCCCCCCTGAAGAACGATCTGCGCCAGTTTCTCTTCTTTGATTTCTAACAAGAGTCGGACTAGATGCGCGCAGGACTCACAGAAACGCTGCACATCTCGTTCCGTGGGTTTGTTCTTATGCGACAGCAATATGTCGGCAGCTTCCAAGGCGCAGCCCGCGTGATGGGCCGCTTGGTCCAGCTGCCCGGCGTCGAACATGTCTTGGCTGAGCGCGCAGGATTGCCCCCATATTCCCTCGGCCGCATGAGGATTCTCCTGCAGCCAGGTACGACGGTTTGTGCATAAAAATCGAAGTTTCATCTAAGCGCCCCTCTTTAACGTTAATGAGAATCATTACTAATAAGAGGTGCCCTGTCAAGCAAATGAGAACATTTCTCATTTGAAATTTGGTTAGCCTGCTACTACGGTTGGCGTCAGCGGGCGATCGGTGCGCACCGCCCGGTTATACATCAGTAGAGCATCGTTGACGCCGTGCATGAGGAGAATCGGCGGCGTGCCCCGGCAAGATAGCTGTCGTCCGGAAAAGGTGCTTGATAAGCAGCGGCACTAGCTTCTGTGAGCAGGCCACCCGAAATCTCTGCCATCAAATTGCCCACATTCAGGTGCGGGCTTTCGGCGCAAAATTTCCGCCAGTACAAAAATCCGGGGATACCGCTAGTGTCGGTAAAGCGCTCGCCCAGGTCCCGCGCTTTTACCACGGGGGAGCGTTTTATAGGCCTCCTTGAGGGGAGCGGTATACACCTTGGGAACCATTCCCGTGGGCAGTCCACCATTAGCCAGTACTACCTTGTCGAAGCGCTCCGCAAAGGCCGCCACCAAACGCAAACCGATCAGACTTCCCCAGTCCTGAAAAAAGACGGTAATGCCGTTAAGGCCCAGCGCCATCATCCACTCGGTCATCCAGGTGACGTGTCGAGCGTAGGTGTAATCCTCGGGCAGGGTCGGCTTGTCAGAGCGTCCGAAACCTAACAAGTCAGGTGCGACAACCCGAAACCCGGCCTCGACCAATGGCGTAATCGTGTGGCGGTAAAGATAAGACCACGTGGGCTGGCCATGCATCAGTAACACTACCGGGCCATCGGCGGGACCTTCGTCCAGGTAATGCAGGCGCAACTCGCCGCCTAGTGTATCGTAAGGGGTTCGTTTGTAATTGATGGAGTATTCCTTTTCGCCCATTGTATTTGTTTGAAGTCAGGGATGCCTAAGCTCTGAATCTGGCTCATCATTGCATCCAACAGCTTTTCTTTGGGTGTGATGCAGCAGTACTCCCAAACATTGTATGCGCAGCGTAAATGGCACGCGCAGCCATCCAACTTCCAAATGCCAGAAAGGCGCATTGCGCCGCTACTTTATGACATATATAGTGTCATAATAATTTTAACGAGTAAACGGCAGTCGAGGCCGCTCGATTGAGGACCAGAAAATCATGACTAAACGCAAACTGTTATGGCTCATACCCTCCGTCTTCTATGCTTTATTCGTGTTTTGGTACACGGATCTTGGCGGCCCGCTGAGTGACCAGGAGGTGGATACCTTTGTCGCCACACTGCAGGCACGCGACGCTGATCCGCAAACACTCGGCAAACTGGAGGGGTTTTTGCGCAATGACAGTGGGCGACAATTTCTGATGCTCAATGCGCTGGACTTGAATGACAACCCACCAAATGTCGGGGGCGCTGCGCCGGGGGAGAGTGCCGATCAGTTAATGGCAAGATACATGGAGCATATGATTCCCGAGTTACTTAAACGTGCCTGCCATCCGGTGATTCTAGGCAATGCACCCTACACCGCGATAGACGTTATAGGCATAGAGGGTGCGGAGCAATGGACGGGGGGAGGCTTCGTTCGTTATCGCAGTCGACGCAGCTTTATGGAGATCGTGTCCAATCCCGCTATCGTCAACCAGCACGAATTCAAGCTCGCTGCATTGGACAAGACCATTGCTTACCCAGTGGAAACCACAATCTACCTGGCCGACCTCAGGCTACTACTCGGGCTGATATTGCTTGCCATTACCGCCCTGCTGGACATCGCACTTTTTCGCAAATGAAAAATGCTGGCCACTCGACAACAGCCAGGCCAGGTACACCAGGATTGCATTGGAATCGGCAATGACGATATCTCCGTCTTCTAGCAACGGTAACTGACCGAAGCGATTTTTAGCCAAAAAAGCAGCCTGCTTGTGTTCGCCTGCCGCCAGCTCTACATCCACCAGTTTGGCATCGAGGCCCAGCAGCGACAGCAGCAGCTGTGCGCGGTGAGAATGGCCGGATAAAGCGTGCCGATATAGCTTTATAGTGCTCATGATCCTATCTCCTTGGGTGATTCACGCGGTTGCGTGGGGTTGGTAAAGGTTATTTACTTTTACTTAAAGCCCCAGCTCACTGAGCCCGGGGTGATCGTCTGGTCGTCGGCCCTGAGGCCAACGAAACAGTCGCTTGGATTCTTCAATCGCAAGATCGTTGATACTGGCGTGACGAACCTGCATCAGGCCGGCCGCGCTGAACTCCCAATTTTCATTGCCGTAGCTGCGGTACCAGCAGCGCTGATTGTCATGCCACTCGTAAGCGAAGCGCACAGCGATACGATTATCGGAGTGCGCCCACAACTCCTTGATCAGGCGATATTCATATTCTCGTTCCCACTTGCGGGTGAGAAGTGCAACGATTTCGTCGCGACCGAGCAGGAAGTCTGCTCTGTTGCGCCAGCGGCTATGGAGAGTGTAGGCCTGCGCGACCTTGTAAGGATCGCGACTATTCCAGGCGTCTTCGGCCAATCTGACCTTGTCGGTTGCCGTATCAGTGGTGAAGGGCGGCAGCGGTAGCCGCGTTTTTTCGTTAATGGTCATTGCTTGCTCCGTGAAACGTTCGCTCTGGTTTGAGGCTGCGATCAAAAAACACAATTCACTGTCGGCGACCGGGAAGATCGTCATGCGAAAAGCTCCAGTCGTACGCGCTCACGGTGAATGCCAAGCACTTTTGCCGCAGCCGTTACAGCATTGATGAGACGGGGTGGTCCACAGACGTAAATGACAGAGTCACGGGGTGCAGCGTTCAGGATTGTCACAATGTCCATCCGCTCGCCGTTGGTCCTGCTGTATACAGACAGACGAGCCCCCAGTTGACGTTCGAGACGATCGCGGAAAGGCATTTCACGCGAAATGCGCCCTGCATAGTGCAAATAAAAGTCAGCGCCGCGCGCGTCAAGCGCCTGTGCCATAGACTTGATTGGAGTGATCCCGATACCGCCCGCAATCAGCAGTGCAGGGCGTTCGTCGCCATGCAAACCGAAATGATTGGCAGGCATGTCGATGCCCAATCGTGTGCCAATTCGGTACGAATCATGCAGCGCAGCTGAACCCCCGCTGCCCGTTTCCTCGCGCAGCACGGCAATTTCGTAGATATCACGACGCTCCGGGTTGGAGGCAATGGAGTAGTGCCGGTGTACCATTTCTCCAGATGGCAGGCGTACGGGAACACGCAGATGTGAACCCGCCTCCACCGCCGGGAGTTCGCCCCCTTTGAGAGCACGCAACTCGAAAGCGCGTACTTGCGGGGCAAGCTGGCGTATGCCGCTGACCACCAGTTGCAGCGAGCCCTCTCCGAGCGATTCCAGTTCTTCCTGTTTATTACACCTGACACTCGCTGGGTGGACTTTTTCAGAACCCGCAAGCTGGTCCGTCAGGCGCCTGTTTTCCGCGCGCAATACTGCCAGCTGGCTCTCGATCTCAAGCGCAGTAAAGCGTGGGGTAATATGCTGGGGACAATTCCAGTCGAAGGCTTCCACCTCGATAATAAAACCTCGCTCGATTTGTGCCGGGTAATTATCGTCTTCCAGGCGGGCCAGTAGCTCCGGCTCATCCATACCGATAGCGCGCACCCGGCCGAGCATTTTCAGTCGGGTGCGATTAGGGTAATCCATAAAAAACAAAGACACTCGGGTGTCGGTGGTGAAGTTTCCAGTGCTGACGTACTGGCGGTTGCCGGCGTAATCGACGAAACCAATAGTGCGTTCGTCCAACACCTTCATAAATCCTGCAGGGCCACCACGATGCTGTACATAGGGCCAGCCGGTTTCACCCACGCTGGCCATGTAAAAGCTGTCACGGGCGGCAATGAAAAGGGCCTCATGCGCGCCCAGCCGGTGGTTATAATCGTCGCCCTCATCCATCCGGGCATAGCCTGTTCTGCTGCCCTCCTCCGCTTGGATAGCCCGCACAACGGGAGTGAAGGCGATCGCGGCAAATTTGTGTGCCATTTTGAATTCTCCTTTTTCTGGTCTGGGCGGCAGCGCCCGGTTCATTGCGACAGCGCTACTCTCTCAAATTCCATTTATTAGATGAATAGTCTATATTTAGAATATATTATTACGATTATAGAAATAATAGATGGATCGCTTTCACCAGCTTCAGGTTTATGTCGCAGTGGCCGAGGACGAAGGCTTCGCTGCTGCGGCGCGGCGCTTGCAAATCTCTCCACCGGCAGTGACCCGCGCAGTGGCAGCGCTGGAGGACACCCTCGGTGTGAAGCTGCTGGATCGCACCACTCGCTATGTCCGTGTGACGGAACCGGGCCAACGCTACCTTGAGGATGCCAGACTGATTTTGGCAGGGCTGGAGGCGGCCGATGAAGCAGCCGTAGGTATTAATGCTGAGCCCCGTGGCCATCTGGCGGTAACAGCACCGGTATTGTTTGGCCGACTGTTCGTAATGCCGGGCATCATCGACTATCTCACGCAGTACCCGGCCATGGAAGTTGACGCCATGTTCGTTGATCGCTCGGTCAATCTGCTGGAAGAGGGTTTGGATGTCGGGGTACGCATCGGGGAACTTCCCGACTCCTCAATGCGTGCCCTGCGGGTGGGCGCGGTGCGCCATGTGCTGGTTGCGGCACCTGCCTATCTGGAGCGACACAAACCACCCCAGGTACCACAGGACCTTCACAAGCACACGTTAATCGCTTCTGCAGCCGGGGGCTTTGGCAGTGCCTGGCGCTTCTCCCACTCGGGTAGCGAGCACATACTGAAGATCGATGCGAGATTAACCGTGACATCGAATGACGCCGCAATCAGTGCAGCGCGGTCCGGGTTCGGTATCGCCCGGCTACTGTCCTATCAGGTGGGGAAAGAAGTCGAGGCCGGCGCGCTGCAATTGGTGCTGCCACAGTGCGAGCCGCCGGAGTATCCCGTACATATTCTGCATCGAGAAAGCCGCTATGCCTCGGCCAAGGTACGAGCCTTTATCGATCTGCTGGCGCAGCGGTTACGTGATGACAAAACTCTGAATGCGGGCTTCACGGGGAATGAATAGGACGCGGGCTGCCTGAAATGGCAGATACCCTTATCGCACGGGCAATTAATTAACGAATGTACGGATGAACCTCGCGTTCATACAGTTTTAGCATCTGCCAGGAAATGTCAGGATCTATTCCCGCCAGAAGTGGATTGAGATACACAACACTGTGCTGCCCCAGCGTTTGCGCCAACTCCAGTGTCTGGTCCGGTGTAAGAACTCTATACGCTGCACTTTGCTTGATCGTCTCTGCTGTCATTTTGTCGCCGGCATAAGGGCCCGAGGGTTTACCAAAGGCCTCCTGCGTCCACTCTGAGTATGACCGCAGCTGATGCTGCACATGCGGTAACAGCTGCTCCCAAGCGGCATCCGGGTTTTCCGATACCCACAAAAAAATGGGGCCATGCCGCGGGTAAGGCCCCGGATCAGCGTTGCCGAGCTTGACGCATTCTTCGCGATACGGCGTCCACAACCGCTCATCCAGTGGGGGGAACCAGTCGTCGGCAATACGGGCAGCGCGACGCGCGGCAGCGGCGGAACTACCGCCCAGCAAAATAGGTGGTGCGAAGGGCTCTGGCTTGGGTGTCACAATGCAGGTGCGCCCCTGCCACTCGAATGGTTCACCGGTCCACGCCTGGCGTAGGAACTCGCAGATATCGCCCATCGCCTGCCACCGATCATCGAGGCTGCGATTAAAGCTTTCAAACTCAGAGGGACGATACCCTGCACCGATACCCAGCAGAAGACGGCCGTTGCTAATAATCTGTGTGATAGCCGCGTCTTCCGCAAGCTTAACCGGGTCGTACAGTGGCGCCAACAGAACCGATGTCCGCAGCTTTATTTGGCGCGTACGCGCGGCCATTGCACACGCCAATGGCAGGGGCGACGGATTGTAACCGTCAGGGCTGCAATGGTGCTCACCGAGCCCCACCACGTCAAAGCCGAGATCATCGGCCCAGGCGACCTGATCCAGCGCAGCCTGAAAAATGGCATTGCGCGGCGCACCGAAAGCGGGAGCGCGCATATCGTAGGTAATGGTTAATTCCACAGCAGCCTAACTCTTTCCTATTGCAGAGACGCTTGATTGTACGTCTTCGGCCATAGCGAGGTACCCACTATTTTTTCGAAGACGTCATATCTGCGCAGAAAGGGCGCAGAGGCTTGCAGGTGTCTTACCGAGGCGTTTTACCCCGTTATTCCACTACATAAGGCCACCCACCGTCAGGCATGCGGTGAAAGCATCCACATACGCTTTTGCCTGTGCCTGTGCCTGTGCCTGTGC
>JBDNIE010000146.1:0-5255 GCA_041688425.1 Halioglobus sp.
ATAAGCCAATTGCAGTCTGATACAGAAACCCATCGCTGGCGCACTGACGACTTGTGCAAATACAGGTTTGGTTTTAGGCTCGATGGCTGAAGATCGTTTGAAATAGCTGCGCCAATAATACAACGTTTGCACGGGAATACTATGTGCTTGCGCGTACCGTTGTGTTTGTGTGGCCTAATTTGTCTGTAGTACCCCGTTATATAGTCAGCCACGCTTCGCCGTGCTTCAGCGAGCGATCGATATTCCATCTCGTAAAGTCGACAGGGTCAAGTCGACAGCAAGTCGACAGGGTCAAGTCGACAGGGTCAGGTCTTACATTTCCGGCCTTACATTTCCTATGTGAAATGTAAGGCCTGACCCCATAAGCCGTGACCCCATAAGCCGCATAAGCCGTTATGACCTCATAAGCCGTTCATAAGCCGTTGGATAAAAGCGTACAACTCAGCGCCGAGGAAAACACCGCCTCCAGGTGATTGTCCGAAAGAGACTTTGCTGCGTATTTGTATTGTTGCACTTAAGGATACTTGCTCTGCTGAATCTCTTAATTGACAACACAATCGAGAAAAACGCGATTATTTTTGCGGTCGTCCTCTGGTTCTATAATGTCACCAGAGGGGTCCACTGCAACCAAAATCTTATGGGCGCCGCTGGCGAGCGACAAAACAATAGTAAAATTTTCGCTGTCGCCAGCCGACAGCCAAGGTAAGCGTAAGTACTGTCGCTCGCTGTAACGGTTATCTGGAACGACATCAATACCGATGTCGCTGACATCCATAGCGCCGCAGTTGGACACCCGAAAGCGTAATATACCCGCATCAAAATCAATGTCAGTAACTGCTAAATCTGAACCTAACTGAGTAATAGTTTCAATGGGATAAATCACTAATTCATCGACGCGCAGTAAGTGAGTACGCCTGTGCTCATGATGTAAGTGTCCACCGTAACGATGATCGACGCTGACCCCATGAACATGCAAATTTGCGCCGACCTGCGCTACCGTTACCCGACCTTTTTCTGGTTGCGTATCAAAAAATCCACAGCAATCCCAAGCGAGTGCATCACCAAGGTACTGAATCTCGTCCTCGGTTTCGGCGGAATTTTTGTCTGACAGTAAGTAATGCTGCAACGAATCATAAACAGAGGAACCGAGTCCAGCTGCGGCCCCGCTGTTGGTGTTGCGACTGGATTGATTTACGCAAAGTTTGGATGCCACAGTAATAACGAGGTCATCCCACTGGCATCGCGCTCTAACGCCATACACATCAGCTGGTTTATCGAGGCTATCAATAGCCGCCGCAACCCAATCAGCCAACCGCCAGTCGGCTTGCGAATTCAATGACAGTAAATCGATTGAACAACCCATATCGGTAGCGTCAGAACTAAAGCACACCCAAGGAAAATGGTCACTGCCATCACCGGGGCACACCTTGTGTATCCCGCCAGTATTGGCATGACACTTGAAAATGGCCGTTTCTGCTTCTATCTCATTATAGACAAACGTTAGTTCACCATTATCAATACTGGTGGTCGTGCCCAGTCCCAAAATGTCTCCCCTGAGCGGTATACGCGCTACCGGAAGGTGCTCTTTAATATCACCCTGAACCAGATCAATAATGGTATTGGCGACGGTCAGGTGGATCCCAGGTTGCTTGATCACGTCTTTCTCCTTTTGTATCGATGTTGATTATGCACAGAAAACCGTTAGCAGCAGCCCAGTTAACCGTATTTCGCTGCTGTTTTGGGTGGCTTTAGTGTCGTTGAGGTGTCGTTGAAATCACCGGCCTATCCTGCATCGGCACGCTACGCGGTCCGCAGCGGTCGCGCCTATAATACGACGTCTATTTTCTTTTAGATCTAACGAAAAAAGCAAGCCCAAGACCCGTTAGAGACAACAAAAGAACAATGCCTAACACACCCAAAATGGTGTCGGGAAAAGGGCGACCTAGCCATTGCAAATAGTGGACCTTGTACAGATTATTGATCAGTAGCGTATCGCGACCCGACGTTGAAGTGAGAGGTAAAAAATTTGATGTTTCGTTTTTAGAGGGCACTTGTGCAGAGCTGTTCAGTGGCTGTGATCAATATTCTGACTTTATTTTTGGAGGTGATAAAGACGCAGCAAGCGACGCGAGCCAAGCGATTCTCAACCAGATTTTATTTGACTCCCCGTACGGCAATACCCTTTGAGTAGTATAAAGCTAATGTAGCTTGTCATTACATTGGCCTAATTCCGCGACTGTCCGATCGATGATGTCGAATGCTTTACCGTGTAATTCAGCGAATCGGCGCCGGAGGCTTAACTGTAATTCATCCAACTTCTTCTGACCATGAATATCCGGTGCTCGAACCTTAAGAGCAGCAGCTGTAGCGTAGGCCGCAACTGGATTGATGTCCTCCAGTCGCTCGCCACCGACCAGGCCCTCAAGAGGTGCCATGAGTTGGTCTTGGCTAGGGAGACTCACCACTGCCGGGTGCAGAAGAAACTTCGTATAGACCGGTAGGCATTCAGTGCAGATCAGCTCGCCGATAAGAGCTGGAAACCATGCCAAGGGTGGCGGCGCGTCTCGGATCGGATCAATTCTGTCGATGTGGTCGCTGGTTGCTGCCCGTCGGTGCCAGGGGCTATTAATCACGCCCTGCTTATCAATTCCACCGATGGGGTTCTGGTCGTAGAATTTTCTTCCTACACTCTTGCTCCAGCCCAATGCAGGTAAGTCCTTCCATCCAAGCACATCGGCGATTCGTCCAAGCGTTTCAGCAGGTATCATTTTGAGCCCCAAGCCATGGACGATAATAAGGTTTTTGTGTGGCGATTCCAGCAGATGCTCCTCAACCGATTCCAGATAGTGGGACAGCGACCGGTACGTATCTCTGTTAAAACTCAGAATAGCATTCTCGATATAAGGAAGCGTATTTCGAATTTTTTCCTCTCCAGTTTGAACTTCTGCCGTGAGCTTCGATCGGACAAATTCGAGCGCCTGCAGTGTGGTCAAAAAGAATCGTCCTAAAGAGCGCTCAGAGAGAATGCCTCGTAGCTGTGTCCTCGCGATCTGAAATGGGTTTTTAGGCGATAGAGCCTGGATCGCCGAGAGTTTGATTAGCGAACGCGTTTGTAGATGGGGCTCTCGAACGATAAAGACATAGTTCTGGACTAAAGGCATCCAGACCCGCCACTGCTCTGGTGTAAACTCTGCGATGTCCTTAACCACAATCTGGATCGGCCCGGCATGTATCTGGTGGAGCTCTTCGACCCTCGCCAGTATCGTTTCGAAGCCTCGCTGGATGTTATTTCTTTTTGTTATTTTACGAAACGGCTCATGGATTTGACCATGCACCGCCTCGGTGAGAGCGACTTCCAGAATCGTCGACATCGTCCGTGGAGGAGATAGAATATGGGTGATTTCCAAGTTCCCCTGACTAACAAGTTGCTGTAGCTTTCGGAAAGCACTGGGTGCCACGTAGACCCCGCCTTTTGATTTTTTAGCAGTAGCTGCGTGCTTTCCCATCGGTTTTCTCCCGTTATATGCGCGGCTTACTGCTGAACATTTAATGACTAATTTTCAGCCAGCAACTTACCGTCTCAATGTACAAACGCTTAACGCTATATTCATCAAGTTACGCTGGACGCAAAGTCGCCAGCAGGTCGAGGTCATTGTTGCTACCGATTACATATGCCGCCAATCGCCTCACTCCATCACTTAAATCGTGAGTACAGAATTCCTCCGAAATATAGGGAAGCAGCAATTATCGCAACGATACGCATAGGATTATTGGCACTTTCCAAGATGACGCTACTGCACGTTCCGATAACAAGTAAGATCTCGAAGCCGAGAAAAATATTCCCGTAGCGGCGCGGGTCCCAATAAGATACAGGGCTAAGGAACCGCCAGCCGGTAAAGGGAAGGAGGTGACGGTGCGCATCCTCGTGATGGAGAGGAAAATCGCATAGAAGATGGAGCGTCGCACTGGCAGCCAAAAGGACTCCCAAGTCTAGTCCAAGCGCTAAACATATCACTAGCGCTGTCAGCATCAACGGAAATGAGTTTGGAATATCGAAGAAGAGCTGCCACCGAGGATGGTAGTAAACATCTGACCAGATCTTTTTGTCGTCGACTCCTCGGATTTTTTGGTAGACATAAAAGGCAAACATCGGCATGTCTGGAAGCCAAGCCCCGATCGTGATTGCGGCAGCAGCTGCCCAACCTGGTTCTTCCGACCAAATAAAGACACTCAGCGCCATATGGGCAGGCGTATTCACGCGCTGTCTGCTTTTTTCCAGGCCATCGCTGCGCCGGCGTACCAGTAGGTAACCCCTAGTATGAGCAGAGCAAACAGCAATGCTGAGTCGAAGTATGAATACTGCTCTGCATTGATCGTACGGCGATACACCTCAAGACGTTCTGCCATGCTTAGCGGACGCGATCGAATTATTCGATTGTAGTGCACACGACTGCGCCCGTAGATAAAGACCTTACTCAGGTAGACCCCTATGGAGCTTAATTCGAGGTGTTTTACCCCTATTTCGGGGGCATACCGCACAGCATCGCAAGAAACTGCATTGACGACCGTGCGAACAAATACGACATCGGAACCTCGAAACTGCTCCTGAAAAGGACCGAACCGGCCCATCACCTCGGTGCGAACAGCCATATTACTGGTGCGGCCCCAGTAGAGCGTCGAATCGTCACTGGAGAGGATATAGGATTCCTTTTGCCGTTCGTAGGCATCTAGATGTCGGAGTCCGGGAGAGGAGCTGTATGACAACGATGGGCCGATGAGAATTCCGATCGCGGGATCGCGCATTGTCGCCTCAATCTGCGACAACCAATCAACCCGGTGTACACAATCAGGGTCAGTGAAAACGAGTATCTCTCCTACGGCTGCTCGAATTCCCTTATTTCTTGCCGCGTATGCACCCTGCTTCGTTTCACTTAAGAGTCTTATACTTGGGTATTCACTAATAATTTTTGCCGATTGATCTGGACAATTGTTATTCACCATCAAGATTTCGAAGTCGAACCCGCAGTCCTGACTAAGTAGCCCGTCGATACATCGCCTGAGGTAGCGCTCAGCTCGATGCACCGGCAGGATCACAGAGATTTTCGGCTGCTCAACCATCGTATCGAGGTTGCCCAGGAAGATTGATATATCTCAGCATGGTGGGGGTATGGAGGCAAGTCAGTATAGCGCCAGAAATCACAAAGCCATAATAGATGGCGCAAATCGAGAGGATTACAGGGAGTTCAAAAAATGAA
>JBDNIE010000147.1:0-17181 GCA_041688425.1 Halioglobus sp.
GAAACAATCCCTGTAACGGATCAAGTAGCGGCTAACAGTACTGAGGGTCTTGCCCCAATATCCGTGCAGGTCGATCGATTAGTTCTGACTGAAGAACCTCGGGACGCTTCCGTGGTGGAGTTGGTCACTGCCGCAAATCCAGCGTCGGATCAGCCGCTCCTGCAACAGCAAAGCTCAAATAACCAGCCACTCGAGCCGCCAACAAGCACTGCTGGAAAAAGTTCAACAGACACCACTGTCAATGATGCAGATGCACCGCTGGAAATACTCGGAACAAGCATCGCTCGTGGCGAGTCGCGCCGTTTGGTGTGGATAGGAGGCGAGACCTCCTATGGCGGCAAGCTGGAAACGCCCGTGTATGTTATACGCGGTGAGCATCCCGGCCTGACGCTTTGCCTGACTGCAGCCATTCACGGGGATGAATTGAATGGCATAGAGATCATAAGGCAGATAGTCAGCGACCTCTCTCCGAAGAAACTCTATGGCACCGTAATAGGCGTCCCGATAGTGAATCTGCTGGGCTTTACTCGCGGCACCCGCTACTTACCCGATCGGCGAGATCTAAATCGGTATTTCCCCGGCAACCCCAATGGCAGTGCAGCTTCACGTATTGCCTACTCTTTTTTCAATAGTATTGTTCGCCATTGCGACCTGTTAGTAGACCTGCACACCGGTTCTTTAAGCCGCACCAACATGGCCCAGGTCCGTGCAAACCTGCAGATACCTGAGGTGCTTGAGCTCACTACTAAGTTTGGTTCAACCGCAGTTCTGCACAGCGGAAAATTGCGCGGGAATTTGCGCAGTGCCGCCACCAACGATGGCATACCCGCGGTAGCGCTCGAATTAGGAGAACCCGGCACCCTGCAGCCAAAGCATGTCGAGGAGGGTGTTGAAATTATCGAAACCGTAATGAGTGCGCTGAAAATGAAGCGTCGTCTGTGGACGATGGGCGAGTCACAACCCGTCTTTTACAGCTCGCGCTGGGTGCGAGTAAACACCGGCGGACTTCTGATCTCGCAGGTTGACGTCGGCGAGCGCGTCTGGGCGGGCGATGTGCTCGGCTCAATGGTTAATCCGATCACCAATGAATCATTCGATGTTGTTTCCCCTTATTCAGGTCGGGTCTTGGGAATGGCACTCAACCAGTTTATGTTACCCGGATACGCCGCCTTCAACGTCGGCATTGTTGCGGACCAGAAGGAAGCCGTTGATGATGCGCAGTCATTTGAATGCATCAACACCCCGATGGATCCCGATCAGGTGGCAGAAGAATTCGGTTGCGCCCCAGATGGCGATGAAGAAGCTGCGCAAGAGGGCACAGACGAGCTTGATCTGGGCGTCAACAAAACTGAAGAGGGCAGCTGATAACTCAGGTCACAGAGGGTTTCGGGCAAGGTGGCCGTGGCTTAAGCTGTTTCACCGGTGCCAAACCGAGCAGAGCTTGCAGAGATACACTATGTTGCGCGATCACGATTCACGAATCAGTTCTCGATACACCGCCTGGCCCATTCTGGCGGCGCTTTGCTTGCTGTTATTGATCTATTCTAAAGTGGTGTCTGCTGCAGGAACAACGGTCCCTATCTCGGCCTCTCTGGCAACCGGTATCGCAGCAGACCTTTTCCCCGTCACCATAAAATTAAGCAAAGGAAATCTTTTCCTCACTGATCCTGTAGCGCTCTTTCTTGACGAGGGACGTATCGGCATGCAGGTTCGAATTCAGGCCTATGACCACCGCCCCGACGAGGGTGTCGCCATCAGCGAAATGGGGCAAGCCACTTTCTCAGGAACGCTCGACTATGACGCAGCTGCGCAACAGATTTTACTGGGCGACCCTCGCATCGATAAACTTACATTTGATCGTGAGAATACAGTCACTCAAAGCTTCCTTAATATTATGAAAAGCGCATGGTCAGCGCAGGTGACAAATCCGCTGCGTGCAGATATCCCACCGCATCCCTATGTCCTGCCATTCAGGAACAACATCCGCAGTCTTGCCTACGATGGGAAAAACATTATTCTGACGCTCTCTTACGAGTAAATCTGTTTTTTGCAGCGGAGTAAGACGCTGGATCGCTCAACGTAACACAGCGCGCCTGAACGCTGATCTCTATACGCTCAGCGCAATGATGCCATGCGAGCCAGGCCTTCAAACACGAGATCGGGGGCCCACTGGCCGCCGCGCTGTAACAACTGCATAAGAACCTCCCCGGAGCCGCCACAAAAGAAGAGGGAGACAGCCTCATTATCAGGCGCCTGGTCCAACGCCAAGGCGACAGCCCCAGCCTGTGCAAGTGCAATGCCATGGCGCACAGCCTCAGCAGTGGAGCGGCCCGGCGTGAGAGCGTAGTCGACCTGTTCGTCAAAGCGCACGCGATGGGTATCCAGCAGCAGCGCGCGCTCCATCAGGGCAGACCCGGGAATAATATATCCACCCTCGTGCTGGCCCAAGGCACTGACAAGATCGATAGTAAGCGCAGAACCTGCGTCGACAACATACATCCTGCCCTGCTCGCGCTCACGGGCACCGAGCATCGCCAGCCACCGGTCAATACCCATACGGCTGGGGTCAATATAGCTATTGCGGAGACTTCCGGTATGCGCCTCAGTCCGCGCAAACCAAGGTAATAGGCCCCAACGCTGCGACAACAGAACGCTGAGGGCCTGTTCTGCCACTGGCGCTGCAACACTCGAAATCCACAGATGTTGCAGATCGTCGCAACAGTTCAGCAGCGATGTCTGGGAGCCTTCATCACCAGCGCGGTAGATTCCACGGGATATCACCGTATCGTCGCTCATCAGGCGCCACTTAGCACCGCTATTTCCGACATCCAACTGCAGGCAGTTGCCGCCCACGCTCACGGCGCAGCTCGCAGGGAAATCTCGCCGCCGTATATTGCCTGCACACCACTGGCCGTTTCTAACTGCAGTGCGCCGCGTTCAGTCACTCCTCTTGCGATGCCAGCCAGCTGCCCAGAACCCGCAGAGAGCACCACCGGCAATCCAGAAAAAGCATCCAATGCCTGCCACTGCTCGCGCCAGTGCCTGAATCCCTGCTGCTCGAAATCGGCAGCCAGCGGCAACAACTCGTTCAGCAGCGCTGCGAGCAATTGATTGCGCCGCGGTTGCGGCTGTGCAGCGATAGACCGGACATCGGTCCAGGCCTGGTCAATGCCGGTAGCGGCCGCCTCGGGCATAGCGACATTCAAACCAACGCCGATAACCACTCGGCAGCTGCCGGCGGCATCGCCGCTCATTTCCAGTAAGATACCGCCGAGTTTGGCGCCGCCGTACAGCATGTCGTTGGGCCACTTGAGTTGCACGCCGGATATATCACAGGCGCGCAGAGCACGTGCCACACCGACGCCCACCGCCAAACTCAGACCTTCCAGCGCCGCCGCGCCTTGAGTGAACTCCCAAAGCAGAGATAGATACAGATTACTGGCGTAGGGGCTAACCCACTGCCGCCCACGGCGACCGCGCCCGGCCGTCTGTTGCTCGGCGGTAAAGACAAGCCCCGACGCATTATCCTGCCCCGCCCACCGCAGTGCTTCGGCATTGGTGGAGTCGACGCTGTCGAGTATATTCAGCCCTGATAACAACGCAGAGGATCGAGTATCAAGACCTTGTCTGATCTGCACCTCATCGAGCAGATCAATGCCGCCGGGGATCCTGTAACCTTTACCCCTTACAGTCTCGATCGTAATGCCCGACTCAGTCACAAGTCGGTTTACCTGCTTCCAGACTGCGGTTCGACTCAGCCCCATAACGTCCGCCAGATTCTGGCCGGAGCGGAACTCACCATCTGCCAACAACGGCAAAAGCGCAGACCTAGACATCAACTGCAGCACCAAAGCGCAATATCGTTGAGCAAACGCAGTGCGCTGCTTGCATAAGCACTGTGGCCGTTAGCCTTTTTGGTAGCGTCATTTTCATAGATAAAATCCAATTTACACTGAACGGACTGCAAACCAGCCGCCGTACAAAGAATTCGCCAGTCCGAGGACAATTTTCCTAAGCGATCATTCTGACTATTTTTGTGCGCAAACGAAAGCAAATTGACCCCCTGAAATTTCAGTACAGCGGGGTGACAAACACCCCCTTAAGCCAGATAATAATTGACGTTTACGTTAACGTAATTATTTACTACACTATCCTCGCTACCAGCTACCCTGCGAGAGTCCGATACTGTGGTAAAGAAAACCTACTCAATCTCTGATCTCGCTAAGGAATTTGGCGTCACTACACGCACTATTCGCTTCTACGAGGAGAAGGGCTTGATTCAACCGGTGCGTGAAGGACAGAAGCGATTGTATTCACCTGCGGATCGAGTGCGCATTCAACTGATTCTGCGTGGTAAACGGATCGGGATGACGCTGCAGGAAAGCGTGGGGCTGATCGACATGTACGATCCATCGCACAACAATGCGCAGCAACTGGCTTCCCTCATCAACACCATCGGCCTTCGAAGAGCCACATTGCTCCAACAACGAAAAGACATCGAGGAAATGTTGCGCGGGCTGGATGAGGTGCAGAATCTATGCGAAAAGGCACTGGGAAAGCGACGTAATAAGGGTCGATAGACAGGAATGACACAAATGACAGGAACCCAACCATGAATATGAAATATCCCACACTCAACTTCGGCCTCGGCGAAGAGATCGACATGCTGCGCGACGCGGTGTATCAGATGTGCCAGAAAGAAGTTGCGCCACGCGCCGCGGAGATCGACCGCAACAACGAATTTCCCGCAGATCTATGGCGAAAGTTCGGAGACATGGGCCTGCTCGGTATTACAGTGCAGGACACCTTCGGCGGCAGCGGTATGGGTTACCTTGCGCACGCCGTGGTAATGGAGGAGATCAGTCGCGCCTCGGCCTCCGTCGGGTTGTCTTATGGGGCTATGTCCAATCTGTGCTTGAACCAGCTGCAGAAAAACGGCAGCGAAGCGCAGAAAGCCCGCTACCTGCCACCGTTGTGCAGCGGTGAGCACATAGGCGCGCTGGCCATGTCGGAGGCCAATGCCGGCTCCGATGTTGTCAGTATGAAGCTGCAAGCGCGCAAGCAGGGCGACACCTATCTGCTCAATGGCACCAAGATGTGGATCACCAACGGTCCCGATGCGAATGTCTACATTGTCTACGCGAAAACGGACCCCAATGCTGGCTCCAAAGGTATTACGGCGTTTATCGTGGAGCGCGACTTTCAAGGGTTCTCGCGCTCGCCCAAGCTCGACAAGCTGGGCATGCGGGGCTCCAACACCTGCGAACTGGTGTTTCAGGACTGTGAGGTTCCTGCCAAAAATATACTACGCAACGAAGGCGATGGCGTCAGAATACTGATGTCTGGCCTGGATTATGAGCGCACGGTTTTGTCGGGCGGACCCGTAGGCATTATGCAGGCCTGCCTCGACGAGGTACTGCCCTACCTGCATGACCGCAAGCAGTTCGGCCAGAGTATCGGCGAGTTCCAGTTGATGCAGGGTAAACTGGCGGATATGTATGCCGACCTGAACGCCTGTCGCGCTTACCTCTACGCGGTCGCCGGCGCCTGTGATCGCCAAGAGGAAACCCGACAGGACTGTGCTGCTGTGATCCTCTACACGGCAGAGAAAGCGACCCAGATGGCCTTGCAGACTATTCAGGCGCTAGGCGGTTATGGCTACACTAATGACGCCAATGCTGGGCGCCTGCTGCGCGACGCCAAACTCTACGAAATCGGTGCCGGCACATCAGAAATTCGGCGCATGCTGATTGGCCGCGAACTGTTCAACGCAACCGCTTAGGAGTAATACGATGGCCGTGCTGACCTCACGCCTCAATCCCCGTGATGAGACCTTTGGCATCAATCGGAAACACATGCAATCTCAGGTCGATGACCTGCGTAGCAAGGTGCAGAGCATTCGCCAGGGGGGAGGCAGCAAGGCGCAGGAACGACACACTGCCCGCGGCAAGTTGCTACCTCGAGACCGGCTCAACGCGCTGCTGGATCCGGGATCACCGTTTTTGGAGCTGTCCCAACTGGCAGCCTACAAGGTCTACGAAGACGATGTCCCCGCCGCGGGCATCATCACCGGGATCGGTCGCATCGCCGGACAGGAATGCATGATTTTTATCAACGATGCAACCGTGAAAGGCGGCACCTACTATCCGCTCACGGTGAAAAAGCAGGGCCGCGCACAGACCATCGCTGAAGAAAACCGCCTGCCCTGCATCTACCTTGTGGACTCCGGAGGTGCCTTCCTGCCACTGCAGGATGAAGTGTTTCCCGACCGCGAGCACTTCGGGCACGCGTTCTATAATCAGGCACGCATGTCGGCAAAAGGTATCCCACAGATTGCTGCCGTACTGGGCTCATGCACAGCGGGCGGCGCCTATCTGCCCGCCATGGCAGATGAATCTATCATTGTGAAAAATCAGGGCACCATTTTTCTCGGCGGGCCGCCACTGGTAAAAGCTGCCACCGGTGAGATCGTATCGGCCGAAGAGCTGGGCGGCGCCGATGTGCATTGCCGCACCTCCGGCGTCACCGACCACTACGCCAACAACGACCATCACGCACTGGAACTGGTGCGACGCGCCGTGAGCCGCCTGAATCGCGTCAAGCCGGATGCCATGGATGTGCGCCCGGCTGTTGAGCCGCTGCTCCCAGTGGAAGAACTCTACGGCGTGATTCCCGCCGATACCAAACAGCCCTACGATGTGCGCGAGGTGATCGCGCGCATCGTCGATGGCTCAGACTTTGATGAGTTCAAAGCCTTGTTTGGAGAAACCCTGGTGTGCGGCTTTGCACGCATCCACGGCTATCCGGTGGGCATTGTCGCTAACAACGGCATCCTGTTCAGCGAATCTGCGGTAAAGGGTGCCCACTTTGTCACGCTGTGTGCACAGCGCAAGATGCCATTGGTGTTCTTGCAGAACATCACCGGCTTTATGGTCGGCAAGCAGTATGAAGCGGGCGGCATTGCCCGACACGGCGCAAAAATGGTCCATGCGGTCGCCTGCGCCAGAGTGCCCAAGTTCACGGTGATGATTGGCGGCTCGTTCGGTGCGGGCAACTACGCTATGTGCGGACGCGCCTACGACCCGCGTTTCCTGTTCATGTGGCCCAATGCCCGTATTTCAGTGATGGGCGGAGAGCAGGCGGCGGGCGTACTTGCGACCGTGAAGCAGGATCAACTTGCGCGCGACAATGCACAGATGAGCGCAGAAGAGGAAGCTGCTTTTAAGAAACCGATTATCGATGCTTATGAAAAGCAGGGCCATCCGTACTATGCGTCGGCGCGCTTGTGGGATGACGGGGTGATTGATCCGGCGGATACACGAACGGTGCTGGGGCTTTGTATTTCGGCATCGTTGAACGCGCCAATTGAGGAGACATCGTTTGGTGTTTTCAGGATGTAGTTGTGGGTTTCTGAAAACCGGCCGGGTATTTCACTTTGAATACCGCAAGGTCTACTAATGGCGCAAGCGGGATCGTGTGAGGCCATGGATGGCCGAGCCGAGCGCACATAGATGTGCTTGTAGCGTATCCCGCTTGCGCCATTAGTAGACCTTGCCTCTGTTTGCGAGAGGATTTGATCATCGTCATCTTTTTCGAGTAAAGAAAAGCACAAAATCAGAAATACAGAAGCAAGGACTAACGCAATGTTCAACAAGATTCTAATAGCCAACCGCGGCGAAATCGCTTGCCGTATCATCAAGACGGCGCGACGCATGGGCGTGGCAACCGTGGCTGTCTATTCGGATGCCGATCGCGATGCACTGCATGTGAAGCTGGCCGACGAGGCCGTACATATCGGCCCTGCGCCCGTGCGTGAGTCTTATCTATTAGGTGACCGTATACTCGAAGCCGCGCAAATCACCGAAGCAGATGCCATCCATCCGGGTTACGGATTCCTGTCGGAGAACGCCGGGTTCGCAGCAGCCTGCGCCGAACAGGGTATCGTGTTTATCGGGCCGAGCAGCGAAGCAATCGCCGCCATGGGCAGTAAAGCTGCCGCCAAACGCATTATGGAAGACGCCGGCGTGCCGCTGGTGCCGGGTTATCACGGCGATGCGCAAGACGCTGAGCTGTTGCGGGCGGCTGCAGAGGATATGGGCTATCCAGTGCTACTGAAAGCGACTGCCGGTGGCGGCGGCAAGGGCATGCGTCAGGTAGGGTCACCAGCGGAGTTTGACGAGGCGCTGGCGGCAGCGCGGCGCGAGGCAACGGCCAGCTTCGGCGACGACCGCATGCTGGTCGAGAAGTACCTCATCAAGCCCAGGCACGTTGAGTTCCAGATATTTTTTGACCACCTCGGCAACGGCATCTATCTGGCAGAGCGCGATTGCTCAGTGCAGCGTCGTCATCAGAAAGTCATTGAGGAAGCACCTGCGCCGGGCATGACGGACGCGCTGCGCAAAGCGATGGGCGAGGCGGCAGTCAAAGCAGCGCGCGCCATTGATTACAGTGGTGCCGGCACGGTAGAGTTCCTGCTGGAAGAGGACGGTAGTTTCTACTTTATGGAGATGAACACGCGCCTTCAGGTCGAGCATCCTGTCACTGAGATGATCACCGGACAGGATCTGGTGGAATGGCAGTTGCTGGTCGCCTGCGGCGAAGCACTGCCGCTGACGCAGGAAAACGTTTGTATTCGCGGCCATGCTTTCGAAGCGCGGGTGTATGCCGAGGACCCGGACAACGACTTTCTACCGGTCACCGGCACCCTGGATTTCCTGCGCCCGCCTGAGGAGTCCCGCTACGTGCGGGTCGACACCGGTGTCTGCCAGGGCGATGAGATCAGTGTTTACTACGACCCGATGATCGCCAAACTCATCGTCTGGGATGAGTCCCGAGAGCGCGCCCTGCAGCGACTGGGGAGCGCACTATCGCAATACCGCATCAGCGGCACGGTCACCAATCTCGACTTCCTGTATAACCTGGCCACCTGCCGCCCCTTTGTCGAGGCGCAGCTGGATACCGGTTTTATTGAGGAACACCGTGATCTCATTTTCCATGAGCAACCTCAGGACCTGGCGCGTGAGTTGCCGCTGGCCGCCTTTACACTAGTCCTGCACAGGCAGCAGTCGGATGCACTGGCGTCCTGTATTGGCCCCTACTCACCCTGGCAGAACACCAACGCATGGCGGCTCAACGAACCCCACATCCACCGCCTACAACTGTCTTGTCACCAGCAGGATTATTGTGCGCAGGTAGAGCAACGCGGCGCGCGGTATCATGTGTCTGTTGCCGGACACACCGCAATATTCGAGGGCAGTCTGGACGGCGATATCCTGCATTTTGAAGTCGAGGGTCACCGCAGACGCGCAACCCTCGCACGTGCGCACCAAAGCTTCACACTATTTCTGCCTGAAGGGGCCTGCCATTTTCACGAGGCGCACGCCGACACAGGCGAGGCCAACAGCACCACGGGCGACAGCGGATTGCGCGCTCCCATGAATGGCACCATCGTCACTCTGCTAGCAGAAATCGGTACACCGATTGCCGCTAATACGCCCCTGCTGGTGATGGAGGCGATGAAAATGGAGCACACGATCCGTTCGCAAAGCGCAGGCACAGTAGCGGCATTTTTCTATGCGCCCGGCGATCTCGTTGCTGGCGGTACGCCGTTACTCGATTTTATCCCGCTGGCGGAGTAACCCACCATGGAACTGCCGAAAAAAGTACAAATCGTGGAAGTCGGGCCGCGCGACGGGCTGCAAAATCAACAACAAACCATTCCGCTTGCCGCCAAGTTACGGTTGATCAATGATCTCGCCGACGCCGGTCATACCGTTATTGAGGCGGGCAGTTTTGTGAATCCCAAGTGGGTACCACAGATGGCCGACAGCGGGCAGGTATTTGCCGGGATAGAACGCCGCCCTGGTGTGCGCTACTGCGCGTTGACACCGAATCTGCAGGGCTTCGAACGCGCGCTTGCCGCCGGTGCTGACGAGGTCGCGATCTTTGCCGTGGCCACCGAGACGTTCTCCCACAAGAATATCAACTGCGGTATAGAGGAGAGTTTGCAACGTTATCGAGACCTGGTGAAGGCCGCACAGCAACACAACCGACCGGTGCGCGGGTATGTGTCGTGTGTGCTCGGTTGCCCTTATGAGGGGGATGTCGCGCCGCAAGCTGTTGCTGACGTCACAGAAAAGCTGCTGGATATGGGCTGTTACGAGGTCTCTTTGGGAGACACGATCGGCGTGGGCACGCCCGGTAGTATGCAGCATCTGCTGGATGTCTTGCTCACGCACTTCGCACCGCAGCAACTCGCCGTACATTGCCATGACACCTATGGCCAGGCACTCAGCAATATCCTCATTGCACTGCAGCACGGTATCGCCACCATCGACGCCTCGGTTGCGGGGCTCGGCGGCTGCCCCTATGCGCCGGGTGCCTCCGGCAATGTGGCAACCGAAGACGTCGTCTATATGCTGCAGGGCATGAGTATCGAGACGGGGCTATCGCTGGATAAGTTGATTGCCGCCGGTAGCCGAATTTCTGCTACCCTTGGTCGAGAAAACGCATCCGCTGTCGCACGGGCGCGCCTAGCACACGCTTAGACTGAGAACGAGATGGCAGACGGCCCCGGTTCACTATTGCGCAACACCGCTGCCACTCTGATATGTCTGTCGGGCACTGGCCAGATCGCTACTCTGTGGCTGCGTGAACTCACGGGCGCGGCACTACTCGATGGATTGTGGGGGACGGTGTACGTGATTATCGGTATCGGACTTTACGGGCATTCACGCTTCTCACTGTCCCTCGGCATGCTCATTCCCATCGCCGCCGCGGCCCTGCTGTTTTATACCGTGCCACAGCCCGAGCAAGTCTATACACTGCGCATCGCTGTAGATGTGGTCGTCGTGCTGCTGTGTGCAACCGTATTGTGGGAAACGCGCCACCATCCCAGCGTGTAGAACCACTCACTACTGCAAGGACATACCGACACCATGGCGCTAAAGCCCACGATCTACAAAGCCCAGATCGAGCTGGCAGACAGTGATCGTAACTGCTTCGAATCTCTGTCACTGACCTTGGCCAAACACCCGTCAGAAACACTGGAACGAATGGTTGTGCGTCTGCTCGCCTATTGCCTGCATTGCGCACAAGGGCTGGAGTTTACCAAGGGAATCTCGACCGCAGATGAACCGGATCTGTGGTTACATGCCGACCATGGCGACATCGAGCACTGGATAGAAGTGGGCCATCCGGAACAGGCTCGTCTGCGCAAAGCCTGCGGGCGAGCAAGGCTGGTGAGTGTTTATGCGTTTGCAAAAAGTACGCCCACGTGGTGGAAACTAAACGGGGAAGGGATCAGTGGCCTGCCACATCTGCACGTCTGGCAACTCGACTGGACCGAAGTGCAAGTTGCCGCTGCCCTGCTCGATCGCACAGTGCAACTCACCATCAGCATCGTGGGCGGCATCGTCTACTTGGACAATGGCAGCGCCTCTACCAGTCTAGAACCGCAACTCCTCTGCCAGAACGATTGATCAAGTGGCAGGGGCCGCATTATCGGCAGGGTGTCTGCGCAGCAGCAACGACAGGAACACCGCGTTCAATACGCCGTAGACAATCGCCCACAAGAGCGCGCTGCCGCTGAGATCTGGCAACGAAGACAGCAGCAGCAAAGCGATGGTGCCAAGCCGAGAGGCCTCCCACTTAAGCAAACGCTCTGCAGATCTGCCCTCCAGCCATAACGCTGTGACCAGTGCAGTGCACAGCAATATCGCCCACCCCGCAAAACCCTGCCAATAAGTGAGCTGCGCGCCTTCCATGTAGTTCAGTACCACTACAACTGATACCAGTTGGAAGAAGCCGTAAACCGATACCGCGCGCGGCACCCTGGGATCGAAGCGCTCAAACTGGCTCAGATCCGTTTTCTCGCGTGGATACTGATCGGCGACATCGGCGGGACGCCAGCCGGTGCGCGACACCCACACTTTGCATTTGTCACGCCAGTTTCTCGTATACCAACTGTCTTTAGCCATATCGACATAGATATGGGTCAGTGCCTTCACGGGGCTCCAACTCTTAAGCGGACCGCGAATACCGTACACCACGGGTTCCTCATCCAGTTCTTCCTGAAAAGTGCCGAACAGGCGATCCCAAATGATGAAGAGGCCACCGTAATTGCGATCCATATACCGGTCGTTCTGTGCGTGATGCACCCGGTGGTTAGAGGGCGTGACAAAAAACCATTCATACCAACCGAGTTTTGGCACATGCTGGGTGTGCACCCAGAACTGGTATATCAGATTGAGGGCACCCACCGTCACCACGACCTCAGCGGGGATGCCCAGCAGGTACATAGGAATAAAGAACAACCAACCCAGCAGGAAGCCCGTGCTCGTCTGGCGCAGCGCCGTGGTGAGGTTATAGTCCTCGCTCTGGTGATGGGCGACATGCGCGGCCCATAAAATCGTGCGCTCGTGGCCCATGCGATGCAGCCAGTAATAGCAAAAGTCGTACAGGACCATCGCCAGCACCCAAGTAAACCAGTGGCCGGCTTCCATCAACGGCAGGGAGAAATGTTCGGTCAGCAGATAGTAAACATACCCGCCAACTCCCAGTGTGACAAAACGCTGCGCCTGACTGAGCACGCCCAGCGAGAGACTGCTGACGCTGTCGTTCAAGCGGTACGTGTTGCGTCCTTTAGCCAGGCCATAAGCCAGCTCCAGCAAAATGGCGAGAACAAAGAACGGAACAGCGTAAACGATAAGGTTCATAATATTAGATCCGGCGATAGTCTTAGCGCGCGCACTCTTTTCAGGATAGGAAGCATCACACAGGTTAATACGCAGCGAGCATTGTAATATCCCATAAGAAATATATCAGTATTTACAGCGCTCACTACAAGGCCGATTTTGACTGGCAGGCGCAACACAGGGCGTCTATATTGCTCACATGATGATACCAACATCACCAACGACGAGCTTCCCAGTCCTGAGCATGGCCGCGACACGCGGCATGGGTGAACCTGGCGCAGTTACGCAGCCACCGCGCTCTGAAGGAGCTTGAACTAATGAAATTCCAATACTTTGACGCTCCAATTGGCACCCTGCGTCTGGTCTCCAACGGCACGCAGCTGATCGCAATTGAATTTGAAGGCCAGCATAGTGCGGACAGTTATAGAGAGGAGAAAGATACCGTGCTCGCCGCCTGCGCAGAGCAACTGAGCGACTATTTCGCGCGGCGGCGGCGGCAGTTTGATTTGCCGCTGGCACCAGCAGGTACCGCATTCCAACACTCGGTGTGGGCGGCGCTGGCAGAAATTCCCTATGGCAAATTGCGCAGCTACGCCGATATTGCGCAGCGTATTAGCAAACCGACAGCCGTGCGCGCGGTGGGCGCCGCCAACGGTCGCAATCCGCTGCCTATCGTAGTCCCCTGCCATCGCGTTATCGGCAGTGACGGCAGCCTGACGGGCTTCGCCGGCGGGCTGGGGGCGAAAATGTTTTTGTTAGAGCTGGAGGGCGCGCTGCGTGATTCGCTGCTGGCAGCAAAGGAATAGATAAAAGGTGCTGCTGTGCGGCGCTGGCGCGCTCAGGCGTTGAGGTCCGGGATCATGTCATCCTTAAGCCGCGTGATGACATCCTTCAGGCGCAGTTTTTCTTTCTTCAGCCGCTGCAACAGAATCTGATTCTGATAGGCATAGCCATGCAATTCACTGATCTTGACATCCAACGCGCGATGTTTAGCCTGTAAATCCAGCAGGCGCATGGCCGGCGTCATTAATTCGTTGGCCGCTTCCTTGTCGCCTCCGGCGTCCTTTTCTGGTGGCTCATTCATCGCGCAGTTAGCAATACCAGTGTAGTTGTGGGAAACCACCACTTTATACCCTGACCGATTGCCTGCACAAGCCTGCCGCTGAGTAAGCGCAACGGATTATGCAAAATTCGCCTGCAACAGTCGTTGCCACAATACATGGCTGCCATCGGCAATGGCATAAAAAGGCGGGCTGTAAAGTGAATCGCTCACATTATAGCGCAGCGGCTGCCCGTCCAGCCCCAGCAGGCAACCTCCCGCTGCTTCGAGTATGGCCTGGCCGGCACCAGTATCCCATTCACAGCAGGGTGAGAAGCGCGGATAGAAATCGCCGTGGCCTTCTGCCATGCGGGAAAACTTGAGTGCGCTGCCCATATTGCTGCGCGCGACCCTCTCCCACTCCTCATTCAACCATGCCAGGCAAGCCGTAAAGCGCGGGCCACGGTGGCGACGACTGGCCAACACCGTCAGGTCGTCGCCGGTTTGCAATGAGCGCGTTGCCAGTGGGCTGGACGACCACTCACCCCCACCCGCTTCGACATAGCGCAGTGCGTGAACGCCGGGAATGCCGACATAGGCAACCCGTTCCAGCGGGATGTACAGTATGCCCAGCACAGGCCTGTGGTCGTCGATGAGGGCAATGTTGATGGTGAACTCGCCGGTCCTGTCCAGAAACTCCCGCGTACCATCCAGTGGATCAACCAGCCAGTAGCGACGCCACTGGTGTCGCTGCGCAATATCCGCAGGCACAGACTCCTCGGACAATACCGGAATCGTTGCATCCAGCGCGTTTAATCCCGCCAGCAAAACGTTGTGGGAGGCAAGATCCGCAAGCGTGAGGGGCGAGTCATCCTGTTTAGCCTTATAGTCACCGGCCGCCGGCGCTCGGTAGTGCTTACAAATAGCGTCACCCGCCGCGCTGCACAGGGCCAAAAGCGGCTCCTCCCACTGCTTCAATTCTTGCACGTTCACCTCTACGCTCATGTGCGTCAATATACCACTAACACCCTCTACAGCGACCCAGCCAACAACAACCAAATCTGCAACAACCAAGCCTTCCAACGACAGCAGGAAAAGGCATACACTAAATCGTCGGGGTGGCTCACCACGCAGGGAAGGCTGGAGGCACAAGCATGGTTAACTGGGACGATATCGACACCGTATTTCTGGACATGGACGGCACACTGCTGGACCTCCACTTCGATAACTACTTCTGGACCGAACATTTGCCGCGCATCTATGCGGCGAAACACCAGATCACGGAAGCGGAGTCTCAGGATCGATTGCACGGCACACTGGGCGCCGCACAGGGAACCTTACAATGGTATTGCCTCGATCACTGGTCACAGCGGCTGGACATGGATATTGCGGCGCTGAAACGGGAGCTGCAACACATGATCAGCATGCGGCCCTTCGTGGCCGAATTTCTCACCCAGCTGCACCACAGCCACCGGGACGTGCTGCTGGTGACCAATGCCCACCGCAAAACACTGGACCTCAAAATGGCGAACGTCGACATCCTTCACTGGTTCGATCGCGTGGTGATCTCGCACGACCTGCACGCCCCCAAGGAAGACCAGAATTTCTGGCTCAGACTGCAGGACATGCATCCTTTTGATCCGGCGCGCACCCTGTTAATCGATGACACCGAGCAGGTACTGGCCAGCGCACAGGAGTACGGTATCGTGCACCTGCTAACGCTGCTGCAACCGGACAGCAAGCGCGACAAGCGCATCGACACCCGATTTCCCGGCATCCACCATTTCGATGAAATTTTGCCCGGCGAGGCCCATAAATGAGTCAGCCCTCTGAACAGTCTGCCAAAGTGAGGCTGGACAAATGGTTGTGGGCTGCGCGGTTTTTCAAGACGCGCAGCCTGGCCAAAGCCGCGATTGAGGGCGGCAAAGTGCATTTAGGCGGGCAGCGCGTGAAGGTGTCAAAAGAGATTGCGGCTGGCGATATGCTGCAAATCCGCCATGGCTGGGATGAAAAAATAGTGCAGGTGATGCAGCTCAGTGACCAACGGCGCGGCGCCAGCGAGGCGCAGTTACTGTATGAGGAGACGGTCGAGAGTGTGACCAAACGGGAAGAGCAAGCCCGGGCCCGAAAAGCGGCCGGCGGTATGATAGACCGTCCGGCCCGCAGGCCCACCAAGCAGCAACGGCGCCAAATCCACCGTTTCAAGGATTACCCCCAGTAGCATCGGCCTCCAGACGGTCCCGACCACCACTTTGCCTCCCACGCCCTCCAGACGCGACAAACGTCAAACCAAGCCATGACAAGCAGACTCTGCACCACTACTTTTGCGCCAAGATGCGCTAGAATTGCACCTATGCTGTCAGATATCCCCACAGTCCTGCCTGATACCCCACTACTGAGCACCATAGATCAGGGTGCTTCCCTGCACAGCCTTAACACGCAAGAGCTACTGCAACTCGCGAAAGAACTGAGGGCCTATCTCCTTTACAGTGTGGGACAGACAGGTGGTCATTTCGGCGCAGGGCTGGGCGTGGTAGAACTCACCGTTGCCCTGCACCACGTTTACAACACGCCGCACGACCGCATAGTCTGGGACGTGGGCCATCAGACCTACCCGCACAAAATACTGACGGGGCGCATGGCGCAAATGCACACCATGCGCCAGGCGGGAGGGCTCGCCGGCTTTCCCAAACGCTCAGAGAGCGAGTACGACACCTTTGGCGTAGGTCATTCTTCAACCAGTATCTCAGCCGCTGTAGGCATGGCACTGGCGGCCAGGCAACTGGGAATCAAGCGCAAGGTTATTGCCGTTATTGGCGATGGCGCCATCACCGGTGGCATGGCGATTGAGGCACTGGCACATGCCGGGCACGAACGGCCCAACATGCTGGTGATCCTCAACGATAACCAAATGTCCATTGGCCACAACCAGGGCGGACTCGCCAATTACTTCGCCAAGATATGGGCCAGCAAATTTTATATCTCGGTGCGCGAGGGCTCAAAACGGGTTCTGGAAAAGATTCGACCTGCATGGGAACTGGCGAAGCGTACAGAAGAACATCTGAAGGGCATGGTCGCGCCAGGCACGCTGTTTGAGGAGCTCGGTTTCCACTACATCGGCCCGCTGGATGGTCATGACCTGCCCGGACTGATTCAAACACTCGAAAATATGAAGGACCTTGAAGGACCGCAGTTCCTGCACATCTGCACCATGAAGGGCAAGGGCTTCCTGCCCGCAGAGCGAGACCCGGTGGGCTATCACGCCGTCAACAAAATCGAAGCGAAACCAAAAGGTCCGCAGCTGGCCGTTGCACCGGCAAAGCCCAGCGGCCCAAAGTATCAGGATATCTTCGGGCGCTGGTTGTGCGACATGGCGGAGCGCGACAAGCGGCTGGTCGCCATTACGCCCGCCATGTGCGAGGGATCCGGCATGGTGAACTTCGCCAA
>JBDNIE010000148.1:0-7577 GCA_041688425.1 Halioglobus sp.
GGCTGGCACTCAGGCAATCGCGATTCCACCTGTCCACCGGCCTCAAGGTAAGCCTGATAACCGCCGTTTAACAGGCGCGGCGGCCGGTAGCCCATGGCGCGCATCAGCCACCATAACCGCGCCGCAAAGGCCAGCCGCGAATCATCATAAGCCACGACCTCTGTCTGCGGGCCAACGCCGCAGCGTGCAAGAGTGGCGGCAAAAAGACTGGGCCGGGGCAGTGGATGACGCCCGCCATGCTCACCCGGCGGGCCAGACAGGTCCTTGTTTAAATCCAGGTGCTGCGCGCCGGGAATATGGCCCTGCTGGTAAAGCACATGGCCTGCAAGCGGCTCTGCCAGCGAAAAACGACAATCAATGACAACCGCGCCACGCCGCGTCAACACGTCAGCAGGTTCAATCCACATTTCGGTCATACCAACACCTCCTAAAACATAAAGATTACCTACTAATAATTCCTGCCTCGCACAGCCCAACCCAATAACATTTGATTCACCGCCTATGTGCCACTTTTGTGCTTAAAGCAGGGACAGACCCTGTCCCGAAAACCGCTACTCGGTTAGACGTCGGTTTAGCCGCCCAATCCCGCCCACACCGCAATCGTCCCCAATTGATCCGGGACCCGCAAGCCGAGCGGCAACGATGACTTGCGAGCTGACCTAAATAGCCTCGAAATCACCATGACGACCCTTGCCGGAAGCGAAGCGGGTGGCGCCTTCCACCGTCTCGCGCGAGGCGATAACGGCCAGCCCGCGCTCGAATTCGTTGTGCAAAGCATCGTCCAGCGACATACCCCATTGCTCGCAAGCGCTGAGGCGGTCGGAGCGCAGACAGGTCTGTGGAAACCGGCCCAGCTGCTGCGCCAATTCGAGCGCGGCGGCTAACGCCTCACCATCTGGCACCACACGATTTGCCAGCCCCATCTGCAACGCCTCGTCTGCGCTTACACCCCGTCCGGTGAGAATCAAGTCCATGGCGCGACTGTGGCCGATCAGGCGCGGCAATCTGACCGTACCGCCATCAATCAGAGGTACACCCCAACGACGACAGTACACGCCCAATATTGCGCTGCGTTCTACCACGCGCATATCGCACCACAGCGCCAGCTCCAAACCACCGGCAACCGCGTGACCCGCAATGGCGGCAATAACGGGCTTACCCAAGACCATCCGCGAAGGCCCCATAGGGGCATCCCCCTCAGGAATCAAGGGGTTGCCGCCGCTGGCGTCAGCGATGGCCTTAAGGTCCGCACCCGCGCAGAATGTGCCGGACTCCCCATACAAAACAGCAACATCCGAGTCTGGATCCGCATCAAACGCCGCAAAGGCGGCCGCCAGACTGCGGGCGGTTTCGCCATCGACCGCATTGCGCACATCCGGGCGCGTGATACTGACCAGGGTAATCCGATCTTGATGTTCCACCCTGACCTTTCCCATAGACTTTTGCCCTCTCAAGATCGGAATTTTGACAGCGGCATCCGCTGCACGTATGCCACGCAGAGCCTACCACCAACACATTGACAAAACACCGCAATCGCCCGGCGCAGGCCCACCACACTGGACGCACGTATTGCAGCCACCTACTATCTACCTATAAAAATCACGCGGGACACCAAGGCATGACCAACAAGACTCTTTTTCTGAGCGCGTGCATTGTGCTTACCGCCTGCTCCAACTCAGACGATTCCCTGGATGCCATGCAGAAGAATGAGGATGTGGGGATTGCTGGCATTACACGCGGCGTCGACAGCCTGTTCCCCGCCAATGAGGAAATCATGACGCTGCGGACGACGCCGAACCCGGATCGCAATGCGTACTTCGGTGACCTCCATGTGCACACTGCTTATTCCTTTGACGCCTACGTGTTTGGCACCATTAGCACGCCCGATGACGCCTACCGTTACGCCAAAGGGCAGGCACTTCTGCACCCCACAGGTTATGAAGTGCAACTGCAGGCTCCTCTGGATTTTTATGCCGTGACCGATCACGCCATGCTCATGGGGCTGGTCAAGGAGGCCGCCGACACCAGCAGCGAGTTCTCGCGCTACGACGTTACCGAGCCTCTGCACAACATCAACGCACCGTCTAACATGAACGAATTCAGCCTGCCCGATCGCGGCACTGCCTTCGCCAACTTTTTACCCGGCGTACTGAGCGGCCTGCTCGACGGCAGCATCGACATGTCCATGGCAGAAAATGTAACCAGGGCGGCATGGCGGGATACGATTCGCGCTGCCAATGAAGCGTATGTTCCCGGTAGCTTCACCACGTTTGCGGCTTTTGAATACACTTCATCCTCCGATGATCAGGGCAATCTCCACCGCAATGTTATTTTTCGCGACAGCGACCGCCTGCCAGCAATCCCGTTCTCGCGCTTTAGTTCACTGAACCCGGAGGGGCTCTGGGACTGGATGGATAAACTCCGCGACCAGGGCGTGGAGAGTCTCGCTATTCCGCACAACCCCAACGGTTCCAACGGCCAGATGTTTACTGTGACCGATTGGGCAGGCGATCCCTTCGACGATGTGTATTCAACCCAGCGTATGCGCAACGAACCCCTGGTAGAGATCACCCAGATCAAAGGCACCTCCGACACGCACCCGTTACTGTCTCCCAACGATGAGTGGGGAAACTTTGAAATTACGCCGTACCGCGTCGCGACCAAGTTATACAGTGAACCTGCCGGCAGCTATGTGCGCGATGCCTACCTGCGCGGCCTGCAGGTGCAGGCCGGCGGCGTTCTGAATCCCTACAAATTCGGGCTTATCGGCTCCAGCGACACCCATGATGCCGCCAGCTCGCTGGATGAAAAGACGTTCTTTTCCAAGGCAGGAATGCTCGACGGCACCGCTGAACTGCGCGGTTCGATTCCGGCATCCTTTTTCAATGGCACCGTGATCAAATTTCTCGACCCTGGACTGATAACCGAAGTCGACGGCAAGGACTATTTGTCCAGTTCGTCCTTTGAATACTGGTCGGCCTCCGGACTGGCGGGCGTGTGGGCAGAGGAAAATACACGCGATTCCATCTATGACGCGTTCAGGCGCAAGGAGACCTTCGCCACCAGCGGCCCGCGCATCAAAGTGCGTTTTTTTGCCGGTTACGACTTCGCACCGCCCATTCTGCAAAACCCGAAATTGGCCACTATTGCCTATCGGCAAGGGGTCACGATGGGCAGCGACTTACCCGGCAGCGGTGATAAATCACCCGTATTTCTCGTTTGGGCGGCTGCAGACCCCAACGGCACCCCTCTGCAACGCGTGCAAATCATCAAGGGCTATCTGGCAAACGGCGAGCATCGCGAGCGCATCTACGACGCAGGCTGCTCCAATGATCTGCACGTTGACCCCGCCACCGGCCGTTGCCCGGACAATGGCTCAAGCGTCAATCTCGCTGACTGCGCCACCACCGGCAGCGGGGCCAGCGAACTGAGAGCGCTGTGGCGCGACCCGAACTTCGATGCCCGCGAGGAGGCCTTCTATTATGTGCGCGTGCTGGAGAACCCCAGCTGCCGCTGGTCGACCTGGGATGCGATTCGCGCCGGTGAAGCGCCGCGCTCCGACCTGCCCAAAACCCTGCAGGACCGGGCCTGGTCCTCACCCATCTGGTACCGCCCTGACGACACAGCGAACACACCCGCAGACCCGCACGCTGCGGACGCCTGAGCCCGGTGGTAAAGGCCTTTCGCCGCAAAAGCATGCTGCGGCGCTTCAGAACCCTACTGATGTTGCTAGCTGCTTTTAGCGCAGCGCAATACTGGACAGCAGGCACCATAAGCTGGCCCGGCACGCTCTATAACACGGTCGCTGAGAAACTGGCCGAGTATGCCGCACGACCCGAGGCCCGCTGGCGGCGCGCAGCAGAATCACTCGAGAACATTAGCGCTGCGAGAGAAGGCCACTCTCCGGAGAATATTGACCTGACCGGGCGTGTGGTCCGTATCGCTGACGGCGATACCGTATCCATACTCGACCGCAACAACAAACAGCACAAAGTACGGCTCTTCGGCATCGACACGCCGGAGCGGGATCAGCCCTACGGGAAAGCAGCCAAAAAAACACTGGAACGACTGATCGATGGAGGATCAGTAGACGTGGTAGTCGTCACCACAGACCGCTACGGTCGCAAAGTGGGGACGCTTTACCGCAATGGCATCAATATCAATGTCGCTATGGTGGCCAGCGGTTACGCCTGGTGGTACCAATACTTTGCGCCCCATGAGCACGCGCTGCGAGCGGCACAACAGCAGGCACGCGAACGACGGCTGGGGCTATGGGCAGACACTCATCCTATAGCGCCGTGGGACTGGCGCAGGAAACAGCGCTAGGCTGCAGGCGGCTAATTCAGGCGGACAAGTCAGTCAGACAGGATATTCGGTTTCATAGATCGTGCAATTGGGTTAAATTTGTAACGCCAAATGGAAGCGTGTTCCTTAAGCTTCGAGTTCGGCGAGAAATTAAATGTCTCGCCTTAGTGCCAATTTTAGGCTTAAGGAAGCCCCATTCAAGACACCCATGTATTTTAATAAAACAGGCACGCTCAATGATAGTCGTCAACGCAGTAGTCAAAATGAGTAAAGAAGATATACAGGCCCTGCACAATGCCATCAGCGCGATGGAGGTCGCCAGCAGGGCTGAGGCCGGGTGTGATGACTACACCTTCAGTGTCGAATTGAATGACCCAAACACGCTGCGTATCACGGAAAAATGGCATACCGTTGAGGCGCTGCAGGAACACTTTGCGACCGCACATATGGCTGAATTCCAGCAAGTGATGGGCACGTATCCACCTGTCTCCATGGATGTGAAAATCTTCGAAACACAGGAAATCCAACTCTTTTAGAACGCAATGGATTCTCTCTAAAGCACTGCAGTGCAAGACTTTACTGCATCTGGGGCCGTCGCCCCACGGATGGCCGCCCCACGGATGGCCGCCCCACGGATGGCCGCCCCACCCTCCATGGCCTCAAACGGTCTCTTCAATCTCTACTCGCTTTAACACCTAAGTGCCGCTATTGGACTTAAGTAAGTGCCTTTCGCGTCTGAATAAAGTATTTCGATGATCGCACATCAGTTTCGGCAGACTGGGCTAACTGCGCTATAATCCCGACCCCTTTTCCCTGCAGCAATGCTCTCCTATGGCAGATACAGAGTCCCATCACAGCGCCAACAAGACTTCCCCCAAGAAAAATGTGGGGTTTATATCGCTCGGCTGCCCCAAGGCACTGGTCGATTCCGAGCGCATTCTCACGCAGTTAAAAATAGACGGCTACGACATCGTGCCGACCTATGAAGGCGCGGATATTGTGGTGGTAAACACCTGCGGCTTTATCGACAGCGCCAAGCAGGAATCGCTGGATGCTATCGGTGAGGCCATCAGCGAGAATGGCCGCGTCATTGTGACCGGCTGCATGGGCAAAGGCGACGATGCGCAGTCGATTATGGCATTGCACCCCAAAGTACTCAGCATCACCGGGCCTGCGGCTTACGAAGAAGTGGTCAGCGCGGTGCATAAATATGTGCCTTACACGCCGGTACACGATCCCTTCGCAGATCTGGTGCCGCCGCAGGGCATTAAGTTGACGCCACGGCATTACGCCTACCTGAAGATTTCCGAGGGCTGCAACCACCGCTGCACGTTTTGCATTATTCCCGACATGCGCGGCAATTTGGTGAGCAGGCCTATCGGTGATGTCATGGAAGAAGCGGAGCGACTGGTGCGCGCCGGTGTGCGCGAACTGCTGGTGATCTCACAAGACACAAGTGCTTATGGTATCGACACCAAATATCGCACCGGGTTCTGGAATGGCCGGCCGCTGAAAACCCGCATGCAGGAGCTGTGTGAGGCGCTGGGCGAGTTCGGTATCTGGGTGCGCCTGCATTATGTTTACCCGTATCCCCATGTGGACAAGGTGATACCGCTGATGGCCGAAGGCAAAATACTCCCCTATCTGGATGTGCCGTTCCAGCATGGCAGCCCTGCGGTGCTCAAGCGCATGGAGCGCCCGGCCGCAGCGGAGAAATCCCTCGAACGGATTAAAGCATGGCGCGAGACCTGCCCCGATATCACGTTGCGCAGTACCTTTATTGTCGGGTTCCCCGGAGAGACAGACGCGGAATTTGACGTACTACTGGATTTCATCCGCGAAGCGCAATTGGATCGCGTCGGATGTTTCCAGTACTCACCAGTGAAAGGCGCGCGCGCCAACGCACTACCCGACCACGTTCCCGATGACCTAAAGCAGGAGCGCTGGGACCGATTCATGGCGCTACAACAAGACATCAGCGCGGCGAAACTGCAATTGAAAATAGGCAGGACGATTGAAATCCTGATCGATGAGGTAAACGCTGAAGGCGCCATCGGCCGTTCCAGCGCGGACGCGCCGGAAATCGATGGCAAGGTCTACCTCGAAGGCGCGACGGACCTGCATCCGGGAGATTTCGTGGAAGCCCAGGTGACAGCCGCCGACGAGTACGATTTGTGGGTCGGTTGAACCCCGTTTGAACCTGCTTCTTTTCAGCGACGATGATCGCATTGAGGCAGGCAAGATCAGAGTCCACGACCGTCGTCTTGAGCATTTGCGTAGCGTGCACCGCGCCGTCGTAGGCGACACACTGCGTATTGGCGAAATCGACGGCCTCATGGGTGAAGCCAGAATTCTGGCCATTAGCGACACCGCTGCCGTCCTCGATGTCACGTTGAACCAACCGCCCCCTGACAAGCTGCCGCTGTCTCTCGTTCTCGCTTTGCCACGCCCCAAAATGTTGCGGCGCATACTGCGCAATGCCGCAGAGTTCGGAGTGGGGGAATTGCATCTGATCAACAGCTACCGGGTAGAGAAGAGTTACTGGCAAAGCCCGGTGCTTGAAGATGCCACTGTGCGCGAGTATCTGCTACAGGGGCTGGAACAATCGCGGGATACACGCCTTCCAATTATGGTCGAGCATCGACGTTTCAAGGTATTCGCAGAAGACGTGCTGCCCGGCATGATCGCGGGGAAAGACGCATTGCTGGCACATCCGGGCGCAGCGCAGCTCTGCCCGCGACAGACAGACAAGACTACGGTTTTGGTGATAGGCCCGGAAGGCGGGTTTATCCCCTATGAGGTCAGCCAACTGCAAGCCAGTGGCTGCCAAACGGTGTCACTGGGCACCCGCATATTGCGGGTGGAAAATGCCATCGCCTGCGCGCTCGGGAAGTTATTTTGACGGCCTCACAGCCACTGCAATGTGTCGGCTGAAAACACTGCTTTAATCGCTAGTTGCACAAATTCCTAAACCCGCTGTTTATTTTTCATATTCACCGGAAGAAAGCCGGAAGAGGCATAGCTTTCACCTACGCATGATGCTAACTTTCTGCCAATCGCGGCTCACGGATGCTGTCGTGCGCACATTAAAAATTACGGCGACCGCGGATACAGAAGATTTGTCGTTGCTCCAATAATTCTAAGTATGAAGAGGTTACACCATGTCCAGAAAACAACGTTTGATTGTCTCCCATCTGTCTGCTGCTCTAGCGGTGACATCTGTGGGCATGATTCCCACTGTTGCCTTCGGCCAGGCTGTACTTGAAGAAGTA
>JBDNIE010000149.1:0-8632 GCA_041688425.1 Halioglobus sp.
AATAGTGCAGTAATAGTGCAGTAATAGTGCAGCAATAGCGCAGTAGGATGCCGCAGCAGGACAGTGCAGGGGGAGTGTCGGTGTTACCCTATTCTCTACCCGGTCTTACAGATTTGTTGCAATTGCCTTTCGCCCTGTCATGCAATTGTCATATTTCCCATTTTTAATACCCGTGTTCGATAGAAACGAGGGTAAAGGACTTATGAGTACACCTACGGTGTTAATTGTTGACGACGAGTTTGCCATTCGGGACATGCTTCGTATGGCGCTCGAGCTGGCTGATTTTCGTTGCATTGAAGCACAAGACATCCAAAGGGCGTATCAACTGATCGTTGACGAGCGCCCATCCGTCGTCTTACTGGATTGGATGTTGCCAGGCGGGAGTGGCCTGGAGCTCATGCGGCGCCTTAAAAGGGAGGGCCTTACTCGCGATATGCCGGTGATTATGCTGACCGCCAAAACCACTGAGGACAACGTTATTCAGGGTCTCGACATCGGCGCTGATGACTACCTCACCAAACCTTTCGCACCCCGGGAATTGATCGCAAGAATCAAAGCCCTGTTGCGACGTTCAGGCGGTAGTGTGGAAAGAGAGAAAATTCAGGTTGCAGAGCTGCTGCTTGACGGCGAGAGCAAGCGGATATTTATTGCCGATCAGCCGCTGGTTATGGGGCCGACAGAGTTTAATCTGCTGCAGTTTTTCATGTCGCATCCCGAGCGAGCCTATACCCGAGGCCAGTTGCTGGACCAGGTTTGGGGTGCCAATGTGTATGTGGAAGAGCGCACGGTGGATGTCCATATACGGCGACTGAGAAAAGCCTTGCAGTCAACATCCGGGGATTACAGCAATCTGATACAGACTGTGCGCGGCACCGGATACCGCTTTTCAGCGAGAGGCATAGTGTAATGGGGCGTGTAATGGGGCGTGTCACGGGGTGTGTAGTGGAGGATATCGATTCATTATGAGTTGGTTGAAGGCGGCGGGGCCGCTCGTGTTCATCGTGGCACTAGCGGCAGCGTTTGGTGCATTGTATGGCTATGCCCGCGAGGGCGCTATGCTGGCACTGGGCCTGCTTCTAGGGCTATGGGTGTATCAGTTGCAGAGGCTACAATCCTGGTTGAATTCTTCCAGCACCCCTCCGCCCGACGCATCGGGTCCATGGGGAGAGGTAATTACCCGCATCTATTCTCAGGAGAAGAAAAGCAGAGAGGCGCACGCGCGATTGCAGTCCACAGTGAACTACCTGCAGGACTCCTTCGCCGCAATGCGCGACGGTGTCGTGATCGTCGATAACCACGGTGTGATCAAATGGTTTAACCGCGGTGCAGAGCCGCTACTGGGCCTGCGCCATCCCGAGGACACTGGCCAGACCCTCACCAATATTGTCCGCAGTCCAGAGTTTAATCAGTACATTCTCGGTCGTGATTACAGCACGCCGCTACAGTATCTATCTGCGGGAAACAGACAGTCGAGGTATTTGCGTGTCGAGATAACGCGCTTTGGCGAAGGTGAGCGACTGCTGTTTGTCCGGGACGTCAGCAGCGAAGTGCGGATGGAGAAAATTCGCAGGGACTTTGTCGCCAACGTGTCGCATGAATTACGTACACCGTTGACCGTAATCAGTGGGTATCTCAGCACCTTTCTGGACAATGTGCAGGAACTACCGCAGCGCTATGTGAAACCGCTGAAGCAGATGGGCCAGCAAGCACAGCGTATGGAAAGCATGCTAAAAGACCTGCTCTGGTTATCCCGTATTGAAAGCGAGAAACGCGAGGACGAGCGAGAGCGCCTCGATATCAGAGGGCTTTTGCAGGAGTTGCGTGATGAACTGGCCGAAGCCTACCCTGACGGATCCATTGTGTTGGAGCTTGATGTCGAGGAAAACCTGTATGGTGATTACCGGCAACTTTACAGCGCTGTCTCGAATCTGGCGATAAACGCCGTCAAATATAGCCCCAACCACACGCCCGTGACTATACGTTGGACTTCGAAGGGTGATAACTTGTTACTACAGGTTCAAGATCGAGGCTTGGGCATAGATTCGGTACATATTCCAAGGTTAACGGAACGCTTTTATCGCGTAGATGACAGCCGTAACTCAGCAACGGGCGGCACTGGCTTGGGGTTGGCGATTGTAAAACATGTTGCTGCGGCTCACGGCGCAAGTCTGCAGATTGAGAGTAAATTGGGCGAGGGGAGCACTTTTACACTGGTATTTCCCAAACCCGCTATTTGAGGCTTAGGCGATGTTGAAAAAAGAAGATTATCAGCAACATATTTCGGGGCAGTTCAACTCGGAACTCGAGTCGCTGCGTAATCATATGTTGTCGATGGGAGGCAAAGTGGAGCAGCAGCTTACTACAGCCCTTGACGCCCTGATGAAAATGGACAGTGGCGAAGCCGAGCTGATTGTCCGCAGAGACAGCGAAGTGAATCAGATGGAAATGGCGATCGATGAGGAATGCGCTACCATTATTGCCCGTCGACAACCTACTGCCAGTGACCTGCGACTCATCATTGCCATAATCAAGGTCAATCGTGACTTGGAGCGCATCGGCGATGAGGCGGCCAAAGTGGCCAAGCAGGCTGTAAGAACAGCGGAGGAGGGGATGTCTCCCAGCAACTTTGTAGAGCTCCGGCATATCGGCAACCTGGTGGCCATTATGCTCAGGAAAGCCCTCGATGCCTTTGCCCGTCTGGACGTCGATCAGGCCGTAGAGGTGGTCAGGGGGGATGACGAGGTCGACAAAGAGTACGGCAGCGCGATGCGCAGTCTGGTCACGTTTATGGTGGAAGATCCGCGCAGCATTGGCGTGATCCTGAATGAAATGTGGGCGTTGCGCAGCCTTGAGCGTATCGGTGACCACGCCTGTAATATTGCCGAACATGTTGTATACCTTGTGCGGGGTCGCGATGTTCGGCACGGTAGACTCAACGAGCTGGGTGAGAAGAGTGCTGATGTCTAGCATTTTGCGGGCGCTTCAGGCTCAAGAATAAGATTAGCCATTGTCACAAAAATGTAACATGTCGAACCTAGACTGCGTCCCGCGCGACGGCGAAAGCCCAAAAGTCACTTAATTATCCGTAAGGAGTACGAATCTCGTGAAAAATCAGCTGGTTGGAGCGGCAGTCATCCTCGCCACCTTCGGGACTCTGGGTTCGGCGCAGGCTGCCAATCGCGATTTAGTGAGTATCGTAGGTTCGTCAACGGTATATCCCTTCGCTACAGTAGTCGCAGAGCGATTTGGACGTGGGACCAAGTTCAAGTCTCCCAAGATTGAGGCAACGGGCACTGGTGGTGGACTAAAGCTGTTCTGCAGCGGACTAGGAGCCACCACGCCCGACATCACCAATGCCTCGAGGCGCATCAAGCAAAGCGAATACGATGATTGTCAGGCCAATGGCGTGACCGAGGTGGTTGAAGTCCTGGTGGGCTATGACGGCATTGCTATCGCCAATTCCAGGGAGGCGCCAGTGCTCGATCTCAGCCTTAAGGACCTCTACACCGCACTGGCCAAGGATGTCCCCGGCCCTGATGGAAAATTGATCGCTAACCCTAACCAGACGTGGACGGACGTGAACCCGGCCCTGCCCGACGTGGAGATTGAGGTATTGGGCCCGCCACCCACCTCTGGTACCCGTGATGCTTTTGCAGAACTGGCAATGGCAGGAGGGGCCAAGGGGTATCCAGAGCTTGAGAATCTGTTCGGCCTCGCAGCGGATCAAGTCGACGAGATCAAGGCGGCCATGGCCAGGCTGGGCATGGCCCCGGCAATTTATGATGCCTTGGTGGCAAGTAAAGGCAAAGCTCCCAAAGGCGAAGATATTTTTGTCACGGTAGCCTATGCGGTCCGCGAGGACGGAATCTATATAGAGGCGGGTGAGAACGACAATCTGATTGTACAAAAGCTGGAAGCTAACCCCGATGCTGTTGGTGTCTTCGGCTATAGCTTTCTGGAGGAAAATGGCGACAAGGTGCATGGTTCCAGGGTGGACGGCGTCGTGCCCACGTTCGATACGATATCCAGCGGCGATTACCCGGTGTCGAGGCCCCTGTATTTCTATATCAAGGGTGCGCATGTTGGAAAAATTCCTGGAATTCAGGAGTACGCGATGGAGTTCACCTCAAACAAGGCAATGGGTGAGGATGGTTACTTGCCCGAAAGAGGTTTGATTCCACTTAGTGAGGAGGCAATAAAGCAGACGCAGGCCGACGTTAAAAACATGCAGCCACTGAAAATGTAAAGGTCCGGAGCGATCCAATGACAGGGGACTGGTGCATGAAAACGCGTGGGCAAGAGTCGGCGTCGTTGCATGCGTGCCATAACCTGATCACCCCCGCCACGTGATTAAAAGCAGCCAATAAACAATGCAGACAACGACGGTTTTCCTGGTACTGGTCGCCCTGTGCGTCGTCAGTTTTCTGACGGGGCGAAAACGCTCGAAAATCTTAGCCATGCAGGCTGGAAGCCTCACTTCCCTGCATTCGCTGCCCAATCACTATGGATACATGGCAGCGATATGGGCTGGCCTGCCCGCGCTGTTGGTGCTGCTGCTTTGGATGGGCTTCGAATCCAGTATCCTGCACAAGGCTGTAGTGTCGCACTTGCCTCCAGCAGTTCAGGAATTACCGGAGGAGGAACTGGGGCTCTATTACAATCAGGTACAAAGTTTCGCCAAAGGCGTTATCGATTCCGCCGAACTGGATGAAACTCAAATAGCAGCAGCAACCTACTATAGCAAAACAGCATCGTCATTCAGCCAGTTAAAAGCGACGATGGTCTTTCTGGTCGCCATACTGGGCACTTTACTGGCACTACGACGCGTAACCCTGCTGTTTCGCGCTAGAAATCATGTCGAAAGAGTATTCGAGTGGCTGCTCTTCAGTTGTTCATTTGTGGCCGTGGTAACAACACTGGGTATTGTGCTGTCAGTGCTGTTTGAGGCAATTCGATTTTTTCAGATTGTTCCGTTGAGTGATTTTTTGTTTGGACTGCAGTGGAGTCCACAGATGGCGATTCGAGAGAATCAGGTTGCGGCGTCCGGTTCTTTCGGTTTCGTGCCTCTTTTGATCGGTACACTTCTTATCTCGGCGGTGGCGTTGCTTATCGCAGTCCCCATTGGTTTGATGTCAGCGATTTATCTTTCCGAGTACGCGACGCGACGATTTCGAGCGGTGACCAAGCCTGTGCTGGAGATCCTCGCTGGTGTGCCCACCGTCGTCTACGGCTTTTTTGCGGCGCTGACCGTAGCGCCCTTCATCCGTGAACTTGGCGAGTCGATTGGTCTCGATGTGGCGTCAGAGAGCGCTCTGGCAGCGGGTCTGGTGATGGGGATCATGATCATTCCGTTTGTGATGTCACTGTCGGACGACATCATCAACGCTGTGCCGGTCAGTCTGCGCGAGGCTTCACTGGGCATGGGCGCGACTATGAACGAGACCATTCGCCGCGTCGTATTGCCTGCTGCCTTACCCGGTATCGTTGGCGGCATATTACTGGCTGCTTCGCGCGCTATTGGCGAAACCATGATCGTGGTAATGGCCGCAGGCTTGTCGGCAAAGCTGACCCTCAACCCGCTGGAGGCGGTAACGACCATCACCGTGCAGATCGTGACCTTGCTGGTGGGAGATCAGGAGTTTGATAGCCCCAAGACACTAGCGGCGTTTGCGCTTGGGTTGGTGCTTTTTTTCGTTACCTTGCTACTCAATTTCGTCGCGTTATACGTGGTCAGGAAGTACCGTGAACAATATGAATGAACCCGATCGATCTCACACGACCCGTATAATTCAGGCTTCATTGAAGAAGCGCTATGCACGGGAACGGCGATTTCAGTGGTATGGGCGTCTTGCCGTTCTGACAGGCTTCGTTTTTCTATTCATATTGCTGAGCGATATTGTCATCAAGGGGACTCCCGCCTTTACCCAGCACTTCATCAAACTCGACATCAATTTTGACTCCGATGAACTGGGTATCACTAGAAGCGCCTCCCCTGAGGAAATAGCATCCGCTGATTTCTCTACCCTGGTTAAAAATAGTCTCCGCGAAAAGTTCCCCGACGTCGGCGGTCGTAATGAGAAGAGAGCGTTATATCGGCTAATCAGTATCCGAGCCGAGTATACCCTCCGTGATATGGTGCTTGAGAACCCACAATTAATAGGCACTACCAGCGAAGTCTGGCTGTTGGCTCACTCGGAGGCTGGAAGTTATCTTAAGGGTCAGGTCGATACGAGGGCGCCAGAGTCCGAGCGTCGAGTCAAGGATATGCAGGTTGCCTGGTTGGATACCCTGACGAATGACGACAGGACAGAATCACGTTTTAACGCCACATTTTTTACCTCCGGAGATTCACGGGAACCCGAACTGGCAGGCATTAAGGCTGCATTGTACGGCTCCTTTTTCACGCTGCTCGTAACATTTTGTCTGGCCTTTCCGATTGGTGTCATGGCGGCAATCTATCTTGAGGAATTTGCACCGCGCAACCGCCTCACTGATCTCATAGAGATCAACATCAACAACCTCGCTGCGGTGCCCTCCATCGTCTTTGGCCTACTCGGACTTGCCGTGTTTATAAACTTTTTTGAGCTGCCAAGATCTGCGCCGCTGGTGGGAGGTATGGTGCTTGCATTAATGACGCTGCCGACAATCATTATTACTTCGCGCGCAGCGATTCAGTCGGTGTCTCCCTCCATACAGGAGGCGGCGATGGGCGTGGGAGCCTCAAAGTTGCAAACCGTGTTTCACCATGTGCTGCCAGTTGCCATGCCGGGCATCCTCACCGGCTCTATTATTGGCATGGCGCAGGCGTTGGGTGAAACGGCACCGCTACTCATGATTGGAATGGTGGCGTTTATCATGGATGTCCCCGGTGGCGTAGCTGACCCGGCAACGGTGCTGCCAGTACAAATCTATTTATGGGCTGATAGTCCGGAGCGTGGATTTATGGAGAAAACCTCGGCCGCAATTATGGTCTTGATGGGTTTCCTGATTCTGATGAATGCGTTTGCGGTGTATCTGCGCAAACGTTTTGAACTGAAGTGATTGGGTAGGACAACTGCGATGAGTAACGATAAAATGCTACAACTTGGAGAAAGGTGCTAATGGACAAAGTAGCGGCACTGGACATGCATGCCGACATGGATGCCTATGAGACGATTGGCGCCCCATTTGTCAAAAACGCGAAGATGTCTGCGCGTAATGTCAACGTCTTCTACGCTGACAAGCAGGCAATTCTGGATGTATCCCTGGATATCGGCCAGCATGAAGTGCTCGCGATGATCGGCCCATCAGGTTGCGGTAAATCGACCTTCCTGCGCACGCTCAATCGAATGAACGATATCATTCCTATTTGTAAAGTGAGCGGTGAAATTACCCTCGACGGTGAGGATATCTACGAGAGCAACCAGGATACGGTGATGCTGCGCGCCCGGGTTGGGATGGTGTTTCAGAAACCCAATCCTTTTCCCAAGTCCATTTATGAGAATGTCGCCTACGGCCCCCGCATTCATGGTCTTGCGCACTCCAAGGTAGAGATGGATGAAATCGTTGAAAGCAGTCTGCGCCGCGCCAGTCTCTGGGACGAAGTAAAGGATCAGCTCGACAAGCCCGGTACAGGTTTGTCTGGCGGACAGCAGCAACGACTCTGTATAGCCCGCGCAATTGCGGTCAGCCCCGAAGTCATCTTGATGGATGAGCCCTGCTCGGCGCTCGATCCCATCGCAACGGCACGAATTGAAGAACTTATCGACGAAATAAAGAAAAATTATACGATCGCTATTGTTACCCACTCGATGCAACAGGCAGCCCGAGTCTCCCAGCGCACTGCGTATTTTCATCTGGGTAAGTTGATCGAAGTAGGATCAACCAAGGATATATTTACGATCCCCAAGCATCAGTTAACTGAAAATTATATTACCGGACGATTTGGATGAGGGCAGGGACAATGTCGGCTCGCGTTCGGTAAGATAGGGCTCAGCCTTAGCGGGTCGCGCCGCAACCTTCAGAATTGCCAGGCTCCTGGCGCAACTTATTTTTTGTTATCGGCTTCTTTTTCTGCTTTTTCGACCCGGCTGGCGATTAGCTTGGTGACCCAGTTGGACAGGGATCGCCCGTCAGCTTCAGCGAGCTTTTTGGCCTTTTTCTTCAAGTCAGGGTCAATTCTGATATTTAGTAGTTTTGTTTTTGACATGCCATATAAGCAACTAGGTTTGGAAAATGCGGAGTTTATCACATGTAAATACATTGTCTTCCCCATTGCATTTGTGTACGTTATGTATATACAAATTTGAAGGATTAGGGAACGTCGTGAATTTACGAGCAGCACAGAAAGAATTGAGGAGTCGGTCGCCTGGCGTGACATTTCCAGAGCTCGCGCTGGAGACACTAGTGATGGTCTCTCTAGGCTGGATTCTAGTTGGAATATTCGCCTGATTTTTGCTTATGCGGGTTAGCCCAGGATATCATTCAGTTTTATAGTAAAGCGCCAGCTGCCAGATAGGATAAAACTGTCATATCACAGTAATTTTTCGTTCATATTTTGTTATTATCTGCCGCTCGGCAAGCATTTTTTGTAATATAACGGTCACATATCTGCTTTAACTGCATATTCCGGCCCATCGTGAACACCCATTCT
>JBDNIE010000150.1:0-2748 GCA_041688425.1 Halioglobus sp.
CACGCTGGCCAGACAGGTTTAATACGCGCCTTTCGCGCAATGCGCGAACAGTAAAAAGAAGTTACGCCCGGATAGCTCAGTCGGTAGAGCAGGGGATTGAAAATCCCCGTGTCGGCAGTTCGATTCTGTCTCCGGGCACCATTTCTTGATCGAGTGGTTGCACACCCAACCCCATCAAATATTCCTAAAATGAGTCTAGAGCGACGTCTTCCAGCTTAGCCTATCCTGCATACGCTAGTCCTGGCCTACCACTGATTTACCATTGAACTTGACGACTGATCGTGGCCGCTTTGTCCTCAGGGCGTGAAGCGGTCTTTTGCAATCGAGAAAATTCATCGGCTTGATGAGCAAAAGGAAACGGCCCCCGAAAGGGCCGCTGCGCTTGATGGCTATCTCACCTGCTAGGTAAGTTGGATGACTGCGGGATTGAATTGGTCTACTTTTTTGCTTTGCGTTTCCGACAGCTTATGCCAAGACCTGCGAGGCCCAAACCAAACAGGACTAGTGTTGCTGGCACCGGAATCTGGGCGTCTGGGACGGTCAACTCTCCTGATAATGCATACACATGGTGTGAGTTACGGAAATTATCGGAGAACAAAAAATGTACGTTGCCGAACCAATCCGCATCTGTCTCCGTCGTCCATCCGGTAGCGGAGTGATGGAAATTCTGAAAACGTCCTAACGAACGGCTATAACCAAGATAGATTGTTACTTTCTGCATAATGTGCAATTTTCGTGCCGCGCTTATAAAATCAGTAGCATAGCTAACATCGCCATAATGGAAGTGGCTGCGTTGTAAAATTTCCTGACACTGGCTAATGACCCTTATGAGGTGATAGGGGGGACGCTACCAGTGGCTCTGGGCAGGCATGGGGTTACTTCCACTTTCACCTTAAAAACGACAGGATTACGTGTCGATTTTGGCCCGGGGTTTAAATGCCAGAGCCGCCAGACTATTCAGTAGATTTGTGCACTAGCCGCCATAACAGTCCAGGAAACCACCGCCGAAAACGGGCGTACAGGGCAGCCTGCCCAGGCCGAACCACCCAGTCACCCCGCTCGATTGCGGCCTCGACCGAATCGATGATCATCTTCGGTGTCGACATGCGCCCCTCAGCACGATCCTTTATCAACTGAGCCGGACCATGTTCTGCGGCCTGGTCCATTAGCGGCGTATCCACTGCTGGCGGGCATACCAGGAGTATCCGCAAGGGGCCGTCTCGATTTTCGTGGTAAAGCACTTCAGCGTACATATTAGTTGCGGCCTTGGTGGCGCAATACGCCCCCAGGGTCAACGAGGGAATATCGCCAGCCAAAGAACCAAATATAATGACATCCCCCGCACCCCTTTTCTGCATCAGGGGCATGATGGTCTGCACCATATTGACCGTGCCTCCATAGTTGATTGCCATCATTTTGTTAATATCCGCTGCGTTAGATTGCATCAGGTGAATGGCTGGCATAATAGCGGCGCAATGCACCAGACGCGTGATGGGCCCAAGTTCGCTTTCGACGCGCTGCACCATGGATTGCACGGCATCAAGATCGCACACATCACAAGAGTATGCAGAAATGTTGTCACGCTTTGCTACGGTTTCAGTCAAAGCATCTTCATTGAGGTCGACGATTGCGACCGTGCCACCGGCTGCCACCAATTGTAATGCAGCCTCTCGACCCATACCGCTCGCGCCGCCGGTAACCAGCGCTACCCCTCCGTGAAATGCCATGCCTGCTCCTCTAAGAAAATTGAAATGTACAATCACACGTTGTCACGACAGTAAGACAGAGAATCCCCAATAGTAAAATGGCAGAAAATAGGGGAAAGCAGCCCTGAGGCGATATTGTCACATCGCTCATTATGTGGAAACCGTTACGGCCGCTCTTGGCACTTAGCTGCCGGTTTAGAAGCTGGAATCACCGGCCAAATTATTTCTGCTATGTGATAGGGGACTTTATCGATGAACTAAAATTGAACAGGTGCAGGGCAAGCCACTGTGGCTCGATTGTGGCTCGATTGTGGCGTTATGTAGTGCTTCTAACAATTATGTGGTGCCATTACGTCGCATTAGAAAGCGGGCAAGCATCCTAAGTAGCTGATATTAATAATGTTCCAATTTTACCAGCCAAATTGAAAATCCCCATGTCGGCACAGCAACGGCTGCCGGTTCGATTCTGTCTCCGGGGACCATTTCAAAATCCGAAAGCCTCGCTAATGTAGCGGGGCTTTTTTGTGGGACATAGCAGTTTCCTGGAAAAGATGAAAAGAGTCCTGCACCGAATTGCACTCACTTAAACTTCAAGGGCGGCAATCCATTGACAAGTCGGCATGGTCGACACTTCAACAATATATGTCGATATTACTCAACAATTTCGACATATGTTTGCCAGACCGATACAGGGGGAAAAACGAACCCCGGTTTAGTCTGTGTTGAATACATTGAATCGCTGAATTGTGATTTGCCCATGATGCACTAAAGCGGCCGCGGCGTGTTCAGGAAACGCGTGTTGTCACGCAGGATCAGCTGCTTTTCCTGATCGTTGAATTTCTCCAGTTCGCCAACGTAATCCAGCGGGGTGGGCAACCCTTCTATGTGCGGCCAGTCTGATCCAAAGATGACCCGATCGACGCCCATATGGTGGGCCACCTCGTTCACATCATCTTCCCAAAATGGATTTATCCACACGTGCTGGCGGAACAGTTCAGCGGGGTCCTCGTTGTAGTAGGCACGCATGCGGTCCCGCGACTGG
>JBDNIE010000151.1:0-14263 GCA_041688425.1 Halioglobus sp.
AGGCTTTTCAGAAAGGGCAATACATAGAGGCGCACGAGAAATTGGCCGTGTTGGCGGAGCAAGGTGAATTGCGCGCGCAGCTGATCATGGCTCGTCTGTACTACGCAGGAAACGGCGTAGAAAAGGATCAGGAGACGTTTGTTTACTGGCTCCAGAAAGCGGCTGATAACGGCGACAAAGCGGCTAAATCGCATCTAAAACGCCTCAAGCTGAAAGAGCATAACAAATGATATTAACTCCACAACAATTGGCATTTTTCAAAATCTTTGGATACCTAAAATTACCCGGTTTGTTCACCGATGACGTACCTCAGTTGACGAAACAATTTCACGATATCTTTCAGCAGCACAAGGACGATGTCGTCAATTGGATTCATGCGACACACGATAACAAGTTGCGGCGTTTTATTTCAGAGGCTACCGAAAAAAACGCTTACTTGGCGTCATTGCTCGATGATTCCCGCGTGATAAATGTGGTTACTTCTTTGCTAGGCGATGGTTACCAGTTTCGGGGGAGCGACGCCAGCATTTATGATTGCGGCACCAACTTCCATCAGGACGGCATCGACACTGGCAAACGGAATAGGACCAACATCAAACTTGCCTTTTACCTAGACGATATAGACGCCGCTTCAGGAGCCGTGCGGGTTATTCCTGGCAGCCATCATAGCGGCGATAAATATTTCGGCCTGTTATTCCAAAACTGGATAGGGCCTGATGTCCTGCAAATGGCTACTGAGGATTACCCAGCAACGGTACTATCCAGCGTTCCCGGCGACCTTCTACTCTGGGATTATCGCGTAATGCATGCAACGGCCTACGGTGGTAATCAACGGCGTATGGTGGCGTATGAATTTTCACAGGCCGACTAACAGCGCTTAAAATTAGCCTCGTCAGAACATTCTTGTGCGGCTTCCGCCGTTTGTCAAAGTAGTTGTCGCGTCTACTTACGCGGCGACCTCTAGGTCGTCCAGATCCTTCTCAGGATTCAACCAGACTGCCTTCGGTAAATTCCAGTCTCTGATGCCCTGGGACCAACGCTTGGGATTTGTCGCCCTGGCCGCTGTGTATACCGCCTTACGATTATCCATCACCTCATGCGTTTGTCGGCTGTGCCGCTGATGAGGCGTCATGAACTTCAAACCGCTGTGCTTGTGCTCATGGTTGTACCAGTGCGCGAATTTCAGCACCCATGCTCGGGCATCAGCCAGTTTCGAAAAGCCCTTGTAGGGGTAATCAGGACGGTATTTACAGGTCCGGAAAATCGATTCGGCATACGCGTTGTCATTGCTAACACGCGGTCGACTTTGCGATCTCACTACACCGAGACGATAGAGCATCTCCAACATAGAAGACCCTTTCATCGGGCTACCATTGTCCGAGTGAAGTACCAGTGGAACACCACCGATGCCCTCGCGCAGATAGGCCCTGTGTAGCAACTGTGACGCCAGCTCACTGGATTCTTCTTCATGAATTTCCCAACCCACTATTTTGCGACTATAGAGATCCAGTATTAAGTACAGGTAGTAGTAAATGCCCTCAGCAGCGCCCGGCAACCACGTAATGTCCCAGCACCACACCTGGTTCGGCCCCGTCGCACAATGCGTACTCATCGGTCGGTGCCGGGGCTCCTGGCTGCGGCCACGGTGCTGCTGCTGACCCTCTTCTCTCAGTATCCGGTAGAACGTCAACTCGGAGGCGATATAACGCCCCTCATCGGCTTGCGTTGGCACAATCTGGCTTGGCGGCAGGCTCTTGTAGGCGATGCTGCCGACCGTATCCAGTGCCGTCTGCCGTTCCAGCGGTGTCAGCTTGTTAGCCGGTGGTGGGCGATCAGCGCCGGGGCGACCGTCGACCTTCACTTCACCTTCCTGAGTCCATCGCTGAAAGGTGCGCATAGACATGCCCATTTCCGCACAGGCACGGCCAGTGCGGGCTCCTGCATCCACCGTCTCATTGATTAGTCTTACTGCACGTTTGCGATCCGGGACACCAATCATTCGTCCTCGTTCTCCCCCCAAATCGCATGCATCTTTTTTCTAAGCACCAGTAATGCCGCAGTCTCGGCCAGCGCTTTCTCCTTCCTGCGCAACTCTCGCTTGAGTTGCTTGTTTTCATTGCGTGCCTTCTGCACTTCCTTCCTCGCTAAGCGAGACAATTGGTCGGCTGAGGTATTGCCTTGAAGGCAGTTCTTCTTCCAAGCGTCTACCTGCTCGGTAAAAAGTCCCTTCTTGCGGCAGTACTCTGCCACCTCCGCCTCGTTCAACGCTGCCGTCTCCAGCACCACGCCAAACTTATCCTCAGATGACCAATGTTCCGGATTCCGACCATCTCCCGGCACCACTAACCCCCTTGCTCTGGCTTGTTTTCGCCAATGATACAGGGTTACGCCTGATATACCTGTTTCCTCAACCAACACGGGCACTGGGGTGTTCTCCGGAGGCATCATCCTCTTGAGCACTGCTTCCTTTCGCTCTTGTGAATATTGCTTCATTATTCATTCCTGAGCGCCCCCCGAATTTTGATGAAAAACTAAACACGACAACTAGCCTGACACGGGGGGGGATCTTCACTAATTCCAGCAGTAAACGACATTCTCGACAACCCGTTCAGGGGTAGGGTTGTCGAAGACGATCCATCTACCGGCGTAGCGGCGGGTTTAGCCATTGCCCATTATATCAGTACACAGGAAGCGAACTGTCGTAGCTACCAGACTCCAGCTGACTGGCGAGGCAGACCCCTCTCCAGTCATTGAACAGACTAGTCTACGCTGGCTTCCCCAAGTCTAAAAACAGAATACGGTGCTCGTAGTGCCGGGCTCAGCGACAGATGATCCTGGCTCCTCCTTTATCCGGTCCCATGGGCTGCTCGCTGCAGGTCCCGACTGTATTGCCTGACTCGGTGGGGCTCGCAAAATCCGTTGCCGAACAGAGACCACTGTTCTGGTCGGCTGGATTCAGGGTCAAACTTGCGTCGAGCGGGAGTAACAGATCCTGAGCATTCAAGCGTCCCCGGCTGCCAGTAACGGTCACTAGCCACTCGTTGCCGCGAGGACGGGTAAGTTTCATAGTAATCGAGGGGACAACGCCACCAATGGGCTTCGAGGATCGGTATGTGAACATCTTCCCCCCTCGGCCGACTTGCCATAAATCCCTCCGTGGTTTTTGCGGTTGGAGAGATTGCGTGCGATCCGAGGCAGCATAATGGTTCCCGGGCACGTCGACATCGACGACAGTATAGCCGCGAGCGTCCTCGACCAGTAGGCGGAAGCCGGTCTTGTCTGGCCGAATAACGCTACCCGCGGGGAAAACAATTTTTGAGTGAAACTTGAGTAGGTCGCGGCGGCCCTTGAGGCCAGGACTCTCCACCTTGAGAAAAGGCTTCATGGAAAGCACACCGTTGTCGGGCTGGCACGGCCTATTTTTAAAGAGCGCTGCGGGCAGTTTAAGCTTCGAATTAACGCTCCAGCTGGAGTCGGCACAGGGCGAACCAGTACACCTTAGATTCGCCTTGCAGAGGTACTCGGGGTTGAGTTCGTCGCCCCCCTGACTCGCCGCACAGGCCATGAAGATGGGGCTTAAAGCTTTGGCAGAATGTGTAACAACCTCGATTTGATCCTCCGATCCTCGTTTAACCATAACGACTCGGCTCTGTCCACCCTGGCCGTGCCAAACGATATTCTGCGAGGTATCGGTCGAGGAAACTCGCGCGCTCTTCGCAAACTCGCTAATCGCTATGTTGACGTAGGAGACGACGTCGACATCCGTCGCGAGGACCGGCGGCACCGGCCCCTTTAAAGGGCGCACCCGGAGGAGAGATCCGGGCAGAGTTATCGCTTCATTTCGGGTCGAGGTACCGTCGAGAGAAGCTAAGACGCAGTCGTAGAGATAGTTTCTGTCTACAGGGTCCAAGCTGCCGTCATCTCCCGCGAGGTGGCACGCGGCCAGCTCAGTCGTGTCAAGCGAGGCACCTGAAATCAGGGCACCGCGCACCTCTCGGCCCGCAGCGTCTGAGGTCACAAGCCAGCGGCCCGAATCGGTGGTTCGATTACTTAATGTACGCGCCCCCTCTTCCTGGCTCGATAAGGCCCCGGATGACGCCCGAGTCGCGGTCATCGCGACTGCAGAGGGCAATTCTTGTGCCCCGGTTGACAGCGCATTCACATTGTTGACCACGGAGATCATCGCGCCGTTCGAGATGGAGGGGTCAGCTGCAAGGCTGACGAGAAAATCCTCGTTGCAGATTAGGTTGTATTGGCTTTCGGGATCGACGTTCGCCGAAAAAGACTGCGGAAGGACGTCGGCCGAGGCCGGAGGCGAGGCTGGAGGGCAGCTGCCTGAAGTGATCCAGCCCGCTTCCCCGGTGCTGGTGCCCGGAACAAGTGACAGCGAAAAATCTACGCCAGTGTCCTGATAGTTGAAATTGATGCTGAAGCTCGATGTACCAATCTCGAACGTGCACACGCCTTGGTCGCCGTCCTTATGATCGCGCGCGTAATAATTTAACAACCCTTTTCGCATCGAGCTCATGGAGATGTAGGCGTCGGCAAAGTTGCAGCCCTCACACGTGTCGGCCCAGCAACTGCTATCGGTGGTGGTGTCGCACGAGGCGGGAATGACTTTCCAGGCAGAGTCTCTCGCAGAGCCATTCGTGCAGCTAGCTGTCAGCGTATAGGGAACCGAACTATAGCTGAAGGCATAGTTCGCCACGCCAACGTATTCGTTGTTCGCGCCTGTGGAACTGAGCCTCACCGCATGGGCTGGAAGGGCCAGAGTGAAGGCCACGATTGCGAGCACCCAGATCATTGGGCGAACAGAAAACATTGGAGTCATCGAATTGCTCCCAACAGAGGCTTGCTTAGATTTACAAGGTGGGATGAGGCAAACAGCTCGGGCAATGGTCCTGACGGAAACACCCCGCAAGATGGCGGCGCCTCGTAGCTCGGGGGCTCCTCCGCAGCCGCGGCCGCGCAGACGAGTTGGCCATTTACGTTCGACCAAGTATTACTCGAACAGACCTGACACGAGTAAGACTCAGCGGCATCGTCAGTTGAACAGGTCGCACACAGGCTCTGTGCGGTTCCATTATAGACATAATCGCTGGAATCACAGGACTCGAGCCAGCTGCCAGGTGGCGCGGATGTATCGCAGACGAGCGTGCCGTTGTCATTATTCCAGACTTCGGTACTACAGGCGGCACAGCTAGTAGTGACTTCTGGACTGTCGGCACTAGCACAGTCTGCGCACAGCGTCGTGTCTGTAAAGCTGACGAGCGTACACGACTCGCTCCAACTTCCAGCAGGATCGCCTGACTCGACCGGCGGGCAGGACCCGCAAATACTTGTGCTTACCGAATTGTAACTGTTCGCCGCGGGTGTGCCGCAATTGCTCGGCGGCACCCATCGAGTGGTCTGGCCGGGGGCAGGCGAAACCCAGGCCACCGCATTGGGTCCATCTGCGGGCGTGACCAGGCAAACATTTTGATTAGAGAACGCGGTGTAGCTATCAGCGCCCGTCGATCCGGAGGTCGCTGCGGTGCAGTCTGATTGCGAGTATTCACCAAGATAATCACTGGTCGCGTTCCACGCGGCACAGACATAATCACACATGGGACTGAAGCTGACATCGACAAAACCCGGATAGCTTTCGTTCACACTGCCAGCCGCTAGCACGAAAAACTCAGTGGCATTGTCTGCGGTGATTTCCTCGTTTGGTCCTACAATGACGACATTGGCAGGGCCAGGCGAGTTCTGGTCCTGAGCAACGCAGGATTCGCCAGTGTAGAACGGCGTGGCTGAAGTTGCCGGTAAAAACCCGAAGCTCATAACATAGGTCGGGTCGAGTGCCTTGCCAAACTTGGCGATGTCCTCCATAACCTTCAGCGCCGCGTATGCCTCGGTCATCCCATCCGCAGCGCCTGCCGCTTCCAGAGCGTCCTCACCAGAATCAGCCGCCGTCTTTTTTATACTAGCCTTCGTATCGGAAGTGACTTTTTTCTTCACCGTATGAAGCACGTCGCCTGCGGCGGCTTTGAAGTCCCAATCCGTCGCGGCCGAAAACCAGACATCGAAGGCCGGGAGCCCCTGGCTCTCGGGATCACCGTTGATAACCTCATAGGTCATCTGCACATATTCATCACTGTTGGACCCACCTCGCAAGTAAACACCTGTCCCTGTGTTCTGGTAAGGCAGGATCGAGACAGGAAAGCCAGGGCCGCTGATGCCGGTGGCGGTTGCCGTGAAGCTCGAATTCACCATAAAGGGAGTCCAATTGGAAATCGCGACGGCGATGCCTTGCGACTCAGCCACCACCTGAGATGCAGGAAATTGGGCACCTGCCTTGGCGGCACAGATGAGCGCAAGAAACGCGGCAAGGTTTCTAACCATGAGCACAAATGACATAATTTCCTTCCCTGAAATGGCGACCTTAATAGCTACAACCACAAATATTATATTTATATAGACAAAACCATAGCAAGATTTACGTGATCCACCAAGGAAAAGTGCCTGGAAAAAGATCGAGGGGCAGATACACCAGCGACAGGCTTGGCGACATAAATTCCGACAGGCTCACTACTACCGAATTAATTATTTAACAGTTTCAATCAGTTAGAAATTTTATTATTTTCAGCGCAGAGCGATCTAGCGAGAAAATTTTCGTTACACAATGTGATGGTGTTCACATATCTGCCGCAACAACCTACAGCGCAAAATCGCAATGTACAGTCCCAGTATTTAGCAGGTCTTTCAAGGGGTTGTATCGGTTTTGTTGGCGTGACCGAAAACAACAATGCGTCACTGGAAATAATCAATCATGAGCGCGGGCTAAATCTAAGCCAACAGCACTCAGATATAAATCCAAACAAAACAATTAGTAAGGACAAGGCAAGCGCTGAGCTTTGCGCTCGCGTCAGGGGAGTCAACAAGCGTGAGCTGGAACTCTCTCACTGGGCGCTGGAAAATCATAAAGCGCGCCACCGTCTTTTCACCGAAGCCGCGCAACGGTGTCTTGGCTTCTACACCCTAATGAGAAACGCTCAACTACACCGTATGACGTTCAAGATAAAAATTCCACAACCTCGTTACGACCATGAGGCTTTTATTGCTGAGGTAGAGCAAACATTGAATTATCATCAGTCTGTGGCGTAAACATCTATTGGCCGCTCCACTGTAACGCGATCAAAATAGAGGTGGTCCGCCAGCCGGCTCTTCAAGTGCTGGCGGCGCCCTCCCGATCAGTTTGCCCGCCTCGTCGATCCAGCCTCCCCCCATTGCAGTGTAAATAGCCGCCGATGAGTTCAGCACAGACGCGCGCAGTGCAGCCAGCGCCAGCTCAGCTGGGAACAGAGTTTGCTGCGCTTGCAGAACCGTGGAGTAAGCGGCATAGCCACCGTCATACTGCAGTTTCGCAAGCCTTTCGTATTCAGCCAGCGCTGACACCAGGCGCTTCTGCGCTAACAGCTGCTCTCCAATTTTCAGGTTCGCTACTAGCGCATTTTCGACATCGGCAAACGCATTTTGCACTGCGAGCTTGTAGCTCGCCAGCGCGGCACGTTGGGCCGCTTCCGCTTGTGCAACCTGACCACTGACCGCGCCGAAAGTAAAAATCGGGCCGACGACCTGGCCCGCATAATTCCATGTGCGTGTCGACCCCTCAAATAGATCTGACAGGCTGGAACTCTGGCTGCCGAAAGCTCCCGTCAATGAGATAGTGGGAAAGTAGAGCGCTTTTGCGGCGCCGATCTGCGCATTCGTAGCGATCAACGATTGCTCTGCCTGCAACAAATCTGGCCGCCTCTCCAGCAAGGTTGAAGGTAGACCCGACGGCGCAACAGGGGACACCAATTCAGAAACCGATTTTCCACGCGGGATGGGGCCGGGATTACGACCGAGCAATACCGATAAGGCATTCTCTACCTGGGCAATCTGAGATTCGATCTGCGGGATCTGCGTTGCGGCGGTCTCATACTGCGACTGCGCTTGCGCGACAGTCATTAGCGAGGATTGTCCGTACTTAAATTGCAGTTGATAGAGACGGACGGACTCACCATAGGTGGCGAGATTGCGCTGGCCAACAGCAAGTTGCTCGTCCAGACCGCGCAAGGAGATGTAGCTACTCGCCACTGAAGAGACTAGCGTAAGAATCACACCGCGTCGAACCTCCTCCGTTGCCAGCATACTCGCCTGTGCGGCTTCAGACAGGTTTCGTATTCGACCCCAGAGATCGAGTTCCCAACTGGCAGACAGCATCGCCTGATAAGTTTCCTGAGGATTCGGCAAATTAGGTATCGCAGCCGTCAGCCCGGTATCGGGAGAACGCAACTCCGTACCGCTGGCTGCGTAGCCTACCTGTGGATACAAAGCAGACCGCGTCTGGGTGACGATGCTTAGCGCCCCTTCAACATTCGCTGCGGCAATCTGCACGCTATAGTTATTGACCAGCGCCGAGGTAATGAGTTCGTCCAGTACCGGGTCACCGAACTGTTGCCACCATGCGGTGTTGGCGGTTACCGCGACGATCGTTGGTTCGAACCGATAAGTAGCAGGTATTTCCACTTTGGGTCTTTCATACTGCGGAGCCAGCGTTGTGCAGCCGCTAGTCAGCAATACAGACGCCACAACCACCGGCAAGTAAGAACGGGACCAGAATCGGGGCAGCACGGCTGCTGCAAAGTCACGCAAGGGGCATTTAGAGTGCACCATGTCAGTCACCCTCCCTTGGCGTCTTTGCAGCGGGCACATCATCCGACGTCTCTTCGCCAACAGTCGTTTTATCCTTTTCCTTGGAATTACGCTCACCAAAACTATCGAAGAGATAGAAGAGCAGCGGAACATAGAGCATGGCAAGTGTCGTTTCGCCTATCATGCCACCGATAATACCTGTGCCGATTGAATGCCGTGCGTTGGCGCCCGCACCCATCGCAAGTGCCAGTGGCATACAACCCGCTGCAAAAGCGAGCGATGTCATAATGATAGGGCGCAGCCGCTGCTCGCCTGCCAGCACCGTCGCTTCCATAATAGATTTGCCCTGCTTGCGAAACTCAACCGCAGCAGAGACTCGCAAGACAGCGTTCTTGGCACCAAGTCCAATCAGCACCAGCAGGCCAATCTGGAAATACACATCGTTCTCGAGGCCGCGAAAAGTGATCAGCAGCAGCGCACCGAGTATCCCAAAGGGCACTGCAGACATCACGGCCCCCGGCAGAATCCACGACTCGTACTGCGCGGCGAGTACCAGGAAAACAATAATGAGGCCAAACGCGAAGGCGATCATCGAGGTGCTGCCCGATTGTTGTTCGTCAAATGCTATGCCCGACCAGCCATAGGTGTAGCCCTGGGGTAACGTCTGGGCAGCGACGGCCTCCATCGCGGCAATGGCCTGACCAGAGCTATACCCCTCCAGAGCGCTGGCGTTGACTTTGGCCGCAGGAAAACCGTTGAAATGCGACAACATATCCGGACCAGACACCCACTCAGTCGAGACCACCGCGGACAGGGGTACCATCTTGCCATTGGTTGACCGGGTATAGAGGCGCCCGAGGTCTTCCGGGCTCTGCCGGTATTTAGCGTCAGACTGCAGAATCACCCACCAAACACGACTGAACTGGTTGAACTGGCTTGCCGTCAGCGAACCAAACTGCGCCTGGATCGCACTGTAGACATCTTCCACAGGCACGCCTAAGAGTGTCGCTTTTTCGCGATCGACATTAACACGCAACTGCTGTGTATTGGCGCGGAACGTGGAACTCACACGGGTGAGTTCTGGCCTTTCTTTCGCCGCCTTGAGGAATTTTTGTGTGACGGCATCGAGTTGCGACGGATCGCCCGCACCCGTGTCCTGAATCCAGAACTCAACGCCACCAGTGGAGCCAATACCCGGTATCGGTGGCGGCGCCACCGGATAGACAATAGCCTCCTCAATATCTGCCGTTTCTTTGGCGAGGGTCATCAGCACAGCACGCGCATTTTGCTCACGCGCTGTCGCGGCCGAAGCATAGCGCTCATCAAAATCCTTGAGGGTGACGAAGAACGCGCCGGCGTTGGTCTTGAAGCCGCTATCCAACAGGCTGTAGCCGGTAATCATGGAGCGCGTATCGACCCCGGGGATTTTTGCGAAAATCGCATCCACTTTCTCGGCGACGGCCTGAGTACGTTCGATGCTGGCGGCCTCGGGCATAATAATCGCCGCCATGACGTAGCCCTGGTCCTCGTTCGGCACAAAGCCAGTTGGCGTGATCGAGAACAAGTGATAGATGCTCCACAGGAAAAAGAGCAGCATTGTCAAAGCGATGGCCGAGCGCTTGATCACAAATTGAACCGCATGACCGAAACCACGGGTTGTTGCGTCCATCCCACGATTAAACCAGGCGAAGAAGCCACGCTTTGCGGGTGGTTTATACTTCAGGATGATCGCGCACATTGCCGGCGTAAGCGTGAGTGCAAGGAACCCAGAAATCGTCACTGATACCACGATGGTGACGGCGAATTGCTTGTAAATTTGACCCGTTGTACCGGGCAGAAAAGCGGCGGGGATAAACACTGAAGCCATCACCAACACTACGGCGACCAAGGATGTGGAAATCTCCCCCATGGATTTGATCGTGGCTTCCTTAGGTGGAAGCTGGTGGTCATGCATGTTGCGTTCGACGTTTTCAACCACAACAATCGCATCGTCCACCACCATCCCGATTGCGAGTACCAGGCCGAAAAGTGTAATCAGGTTGATAGAAAAGCCCAGTGCCAGCAAACCGGTAAACGTCGCTGTCAGTGCCACCACGATGGCAACTGCACAGATGATCGTAGTCCGAAGGCTCTGCAGGAACAGGAATACTACCAGTACGACCAACAGCACCGCCTCGATCAATGTGTGTATAACTTCTTTTATAGAAATTTTCACAAAGTCGTTAGTGTCCAGTGCAATGACGGTCTCCAGCCCTTCGGGGAAACTCGACTGCATGTCCTCGAGAGTCTTCCTGACTCCCGCCGAGACCGTCAGGCCGTTGGCACCAGGCTGCAGGTAGACAGCAATGAACGTAGCTGCTGTGCCATTGAATTTAGAATCGACTATGTACTGGCGTAGCCCGACCTCGGCCCGCGCTACATCCCCGAGCCGCACGATAGCGCTATTATCCGGGTCAGCGCGCAGGATAATATTCTCGTACTGCTTCGGATCTACAAACGGAGCCTGCGTCACCACGGGTAGCGTAAGTTGCACGGGGCCGTCCGTCGGTTGCTGCCCGATCTGGCCTGCGCCAAACAACGCATTCTGCTCATTAACAGCAGTGGCTATATCGCTGGTAGTAATGCCTAGCGAAGCCATTCTGTCAGGGTTCATCCAGATTCGCATGGCCTGATCCGGCACACCCATAATTTGTGCCTGTCCCGCGCCGGACACCCGCTTAAGCGCATCCAGAATATACACGTTGGCGTAGTTGGCTATGTAATCGGCAGTGTAGCGTTCGTCTTTACCATACACGCCGATCAGCATCATGATAGACGACGATTTCTTCTGCACCGAGACGCCCTGCTGTGTCACCGCCGTTGGCAATTGCGGTAATGCAAGATTGACGCGATTCTGAACCTGCACCTGCGCGATATCGGGATCGGTATCCAGGGCAAAGTAGACCGTCAAGGTCAGCTGCCCGGTTGCCGAACTGCTCGACGTCATGTAGAGCATATTGTCGACACCGTTGATCTGCGCCTCTATGGGTGCAGCCACAGAGTCGGCCAGGGTTTTGGAGTCAGCCCCCGGGTAGGTCGCAGAGACGTTCACCTGCACAGGTGTAATATTTGGATACTGTTGAACCGGCAACACTGATAGTGATACCGCCCCTGCCAGACAAAGGACAATCGCCACAACACTGGCAAAAATCGGCCTTTCTATAAAGAATCGCGAGAACATGACAGCGGGTTCCTTGCCTAATTTTTTGTTGTTGAAGCCGAAGCGGCGGCGCCCATCTCGGCCCCTGCATCTGCATCTGCTTCCTTAATTGCAACCGCGGTACCCGGTGCGAGTCGCAATGCTCCGTCGACAACGACACGATCGCCGCTGGCAAGTCCTGAATTAATAAACCAGTTATCGCCGTACCATGTGCCCACAACCACCGGACGCATCTCAGCCTGATCCGACTTGTTTACAATCCAGACAAAATGCCCCTGCGCACTTTGCTGCACTGCACGCTGCGGAATCAGAACTGCACTGGGGCGCGAGGCACCGAGCAATCGGGTACGTACATATTGGTTAGGGCGCAGGACGCCTTCAGGATTCTCGACCACTGCGCGAATCAGAAACGTTCCTGTTTCGACATTGTACGAAGGGGCTGTAAAATCGATCCGGCCCTTTTGCGGAAACACACTGCCATCACCCATTTGCACTTCAACGGTGTATTGGTCATCTGCCGGCGGCTTGAGTCGCCCCTCTTTTTCCTCTAGACGCATACGCTCCATATCATTTTCAGAGAGGCTGAAATTTATCCACATTGGCGATAGCACTGAAACAGTTGTCAGTTGTGCGTTCTGGGCATCAAGGTAAGTACCATCTGCCACCGCCGAGAAACTGCTGACACCATCCACCGGCGACGTGATTGTCGCGTACGACAAATCAAGCTGTACAGAATCCAACTGCGCCTTTGATTGCGCCACTGCAGCAGCAGTCTGCTCATACTGTCCACGCGCATCGTCAAGATCCCGTTGCGATAAAGCGTTCAATTCAACCAGCGGTTTGGTGCGCGCCAGGTTGGTCCGCGCTACCTCCAGTGCTGCCTCGTTTCGTTGCAATGCAGCAGCAGCGCCGTCCACCTGCGCCTGGAAAGGCTTTTTATCCATTTCGAAGAGTACCTGCCCTACTTTGACCGCAGACCCCTCGGTGTAGACGCGCTGTTCGAGAAACCCGGAAACACGCGCCTGAATATTTACCGCCTGGGAGCTCTGCGTCTGTGCGACAAAAATAGTGGTCACTGGAACATCCTCAGTCACTATCTTCAGTACGGTAACAGCAACCGACGCTGCAGGCGCTGGCGCTTCGGATCCGCCACACGCGGCAAGCTGCAATGTTGTTGCGGCCAATAAAAGTGACGAGCGTATGAACGCGACGCATGTCCTAGTAAGTCTGAACCTCATGGGCGGGCCTTGGCAGATTGCGAGTGGACGTTGCACATTTATTATTCTATGGGACTCTGTTGGGAATAGAAACCGGTTTCACACGATACAAAGCCGACCGGTTATGACTTGATGGGCACCGTGTGAGTGTGCGCAACACCACTACCGAGTCGGTCATCATTACGATCGGCGAGTGAAGAAACCGTTTGGCAGGGTGCGGTGCAGCTCTACTAGCCGGTCGAGATTATAACAAGCATCAACCGAGAAAGAACCATGAATGTTAAACAACGGACGATTGCGTTTCGAAGCTGATTGAGCTGATCCTCATTGCGTCCGTTGGCTCCTTGCCGTTCATATTCGCCTTCATGATTCTGAAGCGCACCCATGCTGTCTATGGTGGGAAAGCTGCCAATGCGTCGCGGCGGGTTAAAGATGCAGTAGTCTCTTCCTCCCACAAGGCAAAGACCGTCTATGACATCCGCAACGCTAACAGAGAACTGCATAAACGTATGAAACTAAAGGACACAGGGATTATTGCCTCAGCAGAACTTGAGAATAATACAGAGCCTCACACACAAGTCTTACGTGCAGGAGCCTTGGAATAACTGCACAGTGGCACTTACTATGTTGGCAAGCGGTGTTGGCTGCAGAAAAAAAGTTAAAGCAAATCAATTGAAACTACAAAGAATCGTGGCGGCGAAGAACTTTAAAAAGTCTTCTGGTGCGCCGCGGAGCACAGAACTCTGGATGCCGATTTGCTGTATTAGTTTCTCAAATCCGAAGAAGAAGCAATCTGACGCGAAGGTGTTGAATTGCATCTATGTTTGACCCGGTAATTGCACTGAATATTGAACCATGCTGATTGGGATAACTGCACGAAATCATTCTAAAACATTGCTTTAGACGTGGGCCAACTATTCAGTGCAAATATCTTCAAAAGTGGGTTAATCGAACGTGCAATTCAACAACCTGTAGAGGCTGTTTTCACCATTCGCAGGTGCCTTATATGCACCACTCCTACATTACCACCCCCTACACCCGTCAGTGCCAGTAATCAAAGGGCACACGGCCAGTGCGCGGCGACACTATGAAGCGACAACGCATGACACAGGCCGAAGTCCACCAGCTCGAAGCGCAAATTTACAACGTGCTATTGGAGGATCATCCG
>JBDNIE010000152.1:0-5753 GCA_041688425.1 Halioglobus sp.
CCATAAAAAACCCATAGAATCAAGAAGGTTATAGTTTTTCATGGGGCCACATCAAACCGTCAGGCACAAAAAAGCCCTGATTTACAGGGCCTTGAGGTCGTTACTGGATGCTGCTGGATAGTAAATATGGTGGAGGCGGCGGGAGTTGAACCCGCGTCCGCCAGTACTCTGCCTTCGGCTCTACATGCTTAGTTTCCGTTAATTAATTTAACTGCACACAGCCCAACGGGCAGGACGTGATTAGCGAGTTCTGTTTAAGTTTAGCAGCGCGGCCCAGAACATACCTCGCAGCGATCCAGTTCTATATGACAGTCAGTAGCGCGGGGCTGGCACCTTGCTAAAGACCGCTGGCGGACGAATCCTCCAGAAGTGCTTCACTGGGCTGCTTACGCAGCTAGTTGAGCACCATAGTTGTCGTCATTGGCAACTAATAGTTTGCAGCTTTTGATTAACGTGAGTGGCTACCATCACGGCATGCACCTCAGGGTTCGCAACCGTCGTCGAATCCAAATCGCCCCCATAGTGAAAGGGTAGTATACCGCATATTGCGATGGATAGCGCTAGGTGCTGGGGCATACCAAACGTGAGGATGCCGCAAGCGGGTTTACGGGGCACAGGTCTTTGTTGATCATGTCCTGAATGGACGTGCAGGGGTTTTGGCTGGCCAGCACACGCTTTATCAGGCTTTCACCCAGCACAGACAAGCCGCCGGTCATAACCGCCGCCCAGCCCCGCCAGGCCAGGCCGACAGTATCCGGGACAATGCCGGGATCTGTAAGGGGGCCCCTGATCTGTATGGTGTTGGAAAAGATGCTGCTCACAGATATGCCCACGCCTTGACGACCCCTGGAGTCGAGATTCATTTCCAGCGTCTCTTTGCCGAGGTCGATCTGAATGCGGCCCAGAAGGTTGGCCTGATTAGTGCGCGCAGCAAAGCCGTAGGGGGTAACGCCCTGGCCGTCTTTAAATAACGCCAGGGCAATGCCGCATTGCAGTTGTGGTTTTTCGCGGTCCAGGCCCGGGATGAGGGCTTTAAACATTGAGGCCGAGATATTGGCAGTGAGCAGTGTGGAGTTGGCATAGTCAAAATGTCCTTTGCCCAGTTGCAGGTACACCAGCCCGTCGACATTGGCGGCAAACTCGGCCTCGCTCTGGCCGTTGCTGGTCACTGAGACAAAGCCGCTGCGGGGGTAGGTGTCGCGGTCATCAAGCCCACGTACATTCTCGAAGGTACTGTTGATCTTGAGGGTCGCGGGCGTTGTATTGGCGCCCAGTTCCAGGTCGATTTCTGCGCTGCCCCCGCTCAGTTCTTCGCTGCTGGCTTTCACCGTCAGTTGGCCACCCTCCAGGCTGCCGACCAGGTTTATTTTGTTCACCGTCGCGACATTACTGACGAGTGAGTCCATCGTCACGGACATTTTCATGTTGAAATTGTGCAGGGTGTCCAGCGGCAACGGGTCACTGCTGAACAGTTTGGAGCCGGGTTCGGAATCCGTATCGTCTTCCAGCATCCGAAACGGCGTCAACAGCACACCGCTGATTAGATCCGCGCTGGTTTTGGCGAGTGAGTCGATTGACGTCGCGTCTGACGTTGTCTTGTCGTTCTTGTCTTTCTTGTCTTTCTTGTCGTTCTCGTCTTGGTCTTTGAGATAGGCGTCCTCCCAGGGCACCAACGATACTGAGCCGCTTTGTATATTGATTTCCAGCAGTGGAGGTTCGGTTTTGTAATAGCGAACCTTACCCGTCAGTTCTGTCTCGCCCCATTGGAAGCTGCTGATGTCTGCCTGCATGCCATCAGAAAGTCGCGTCGCTGTCAGCGAGACTGTGCGTCGTTCCTGAGGTGTACTGTTCGGTTGTGTGTTCACGGCCTGCAGTTCCACAAAGCCCGTCAGGTTGCTTAGCAGTTGGCCAACATCGCGTCCCCGGCTCACCAATTTTGCCGATCCTGAGACGGGCACTGGCTTGAGTTCTTTATCGTTAATCAGAAATTGGTCGAGGTCGACATTAGAAAGCTCGGCGCTGCCCTCCAGGGTGGCATCTTTATTCTTCCAACTCATCTTTGCCTGACTTTTTACCGAGCCATGTCGGGTGTGAAAATCCAGCTGCTTGAGGGTGATGATATCCGTGCCTGAAACTGCCTCAATGCGAACATCCGACAATGGCTGCGTGTAGAGGATCAGTGATTTTATGTTGATGGACGCCTGCGCTGCGCCGAGGTTTTGCAGTGAGGCGAGCATGTTTGAATCGGTGTCGCCGGTGGATTTTGGCCGCAGGGCCATCAGGCTGCCGATATTTAATCGCTCAGCCTGCAGGTCAACGACAAGCCAGGGGCCGCGTCCGGCGATGACGGAGATATTTCCGGTCACGTCCTGCTCGATAGAATCGATATCGATGTCTTTGATGTTGACGCCGACAATGCGGTTATTTTCAACTACGAGGCTGGAATTACCGGTTAGCTCCAGTTTTTCGCCTGCCAGCGGATTGCGCTGCCAGTTGTTATCCGCGCGCACATCCACCGCAAGCTTTGCTGTTCCGCGCATTGCGGTGAAGACCTCCTCTATCCCCTCGCCTTTGCTAGTAAAGGTAAGGCTCCCCGAACTGCGACTGTAAAGAAATCCCGTTTGCCCAAACATGTCGGATAGATCCAGGTTGTCAAACTTTGCGGCAAGCTCGACAGTGCTGGGCTGGTTGGCTGGCGCAATGGCCTGCAGGGTGAGTTGCATGTCCCCGGCATTGATGCCCTTGGCAGTTGCTACCAGTTTGCCGCCCTGCGCTGTGCGCTCCAGTGTCGCTTTGGCCTGACCGAGCCTCAGCGCGGGGGTTTTCAGCCCGGTAACATCCAGCGTCACATCTAATTCCAGTTCAGGTAATACGGTGAGGTAGTCCGGCAACGCCATCCCGGCAACTGGCTGCACCGCCTCGGTAGCGAAGAGGAAATCAAGGTCCAGACTCGACCCTGCCAGATGCACGCTGAGCTTGCGTTTAGCAGTGCCAGACAGCGCGGCGGAACCGGTGAGCTTGCCATTGCCCAGCGTGATCACCACCTGCTCCAATGCAAACTCCGCGGGTCGTTTGTCCAGTTGCGCGGTCAGCGCGACCGGGGTGTTTACAGTGCCGTGGTAGTGGCCTGCCGCCGAGGCATCGCCTTGCAGTGAATTGAGCAGGGTGCCCCAGGTGTCTCCCTGTCCCCTGATCGTTGCGCTGCCGGTTTGCAATAGCCAATCGGAACCCACGTACTGCGCGGCGATGCCGCCGTCAGCATCGCGTGCCTGCAGTTTTGCATCTACTCCGACGGTCCAGCCGTCAGCGTTGCTGACAATACTGAGCTCGCCCGCCAAAGTGCCTGCGGGACCATTACTGGTCAATGCCGTGATCTGCACGCCCTGTTCGCTGGTGGCGAAGTCGAAGGCGGAGTCCGTGTTGATTTCATCGTCGATGCGAATTTCATTGATCACAACGTGCCCCTTATGTGTCGGCAGTGACAGCCGCGGCAGTGTTGTTGCGAGCCGCGCAGTCAGATCGGCAGTGTCGTCATTCGCGCTGTAATAGTCGACAAGGGCCGACACTCGGCCCGACTCCAGCAAGGGGATTGTGGATGTGGATTGATCGGGCCATTGCCAGGCCGTCTGGCCGCTGGCAACGGTTTGCGCCGTCATGTCGCCAGCCTTTAGATTAAGCTGGGCAGAGTAGGCGGATTTGGTGCCGGGCTGGACTTTCGCTTGCAGTGTGATGGCAGAGTCTGAGATCCCATCGACCGCCATTGTCAGCTCAGCTTCAATCTGCGCCAGATGCAGCAAATCCTGCAACGACGTGAGCTGTATGTTCAGGTCTATATTGCCTGTGGTGCGTTTCTCAACCCATTGCGCGGTCGCTCTGCCGCTGCCGTGGCGCTGCCACTGCAGCTCACCAACCGGATATGCATCGCCATTGTCATAAACATAGCGCCCGGTCTGAGCGGTCAGGGTGTGGGGCAGATAGGGGTCCAGAAAGTCATAGTTATCGGGCGGGGGAGAGTCGCTGCTGGGCCAGCGTGAGATACGCACCATGAGGTCATTCGCGCTGGCAGACACCAGCCGAACTTCTCCGCGTAACAAGTCGGCCCACGCGAGCGTAACTTTCACCGAGGTCGCGGTAACGGCCGGGTTTTTGGGGTCGCCCATGATCAGGTTTGCAGTGCTGGCCTTGAGTTGCAGTAATTGTGTCTTTATCGGGGCAAGCGTTACCGGCAGGCCGAGCTGGCGGGTGAGCAGTGGTGCCAGCTCGGCATCCAGGGTCCTTTCGAGCAGGCGATTTCCCCACAGTGACGCTGCAGCGATGGACGCTATAACAACAAAGGCAATAATCAATCGTTTCACGCGGTGCCACCGAACAAATCAGAGGCGGCTATGGTAACAGCGGCGTCAGCCGCTTGCCATGTATTGGGTTCCGCTGGTGGGGGGGTGCATCACAGTTGGAGATTCAGGCGTTTGGAGGTTCAGCAAAAAGTAAAAAACCGCCACCGACCAGCGTGTGCCAATCGATTGCGGCCTGTCAGTATCCGCCCAGCGGTGTGGCATGCGTCGCGCAATGCCCCGTCCGGGCACTTTCCTCCATGGGAAAGTATGGCGGCATAAAGCCGTATACCCAAGAGACTCTTTTTCAGGTTTAGCAGACTGAAAACCAGTGCCTTGACCTGTCGAGACTCTCTGTACTAACTATGGTAGTGATCAGCGAAAAGCGCAAACGCGTTTTTAGACCGTGTGATTCTAAGGCGCGGTCAATGCGGTCAGCAATTGCGTTACTGCTTGACGTTGTCTCGGACGATACGTTGTTTCTGCCGGTTCCAGTCGCGGTCCTTCTCGGTATCGCGCTTGTCATGCGCTTTTTTACCGGAGGCCAGCGCGATCCTCGCTTTCACCAGGTGACTCTTCCAGTACAGCTGCGTGCAGACGCAGGTGAGGCCCTTCTGGGAGGTGGCCTCAAGAATCTTCGCAAGCTCCTTTCGGTGTAACAGCAGTTTGCGGGTGCGTGTCGGGTCGGTCACGAAATGAGTGGAGGCCGTATCGAGCGGGATAATATGTGTTCCCAATAGCCATGCCTCGCCGTCCTTCATCAGTACATAGGAGTCGGCAAGGTCCCCTTTGCCCATGCGCAGGCTTTTCACTTCCCAGCCACTGAGTGCTACGCCCGCCTCGAACGTGTCCAGCAATTGATAGTCGTACGAGGCGCGCCTGTTTCTCGCGATTACGTTGCTGGGTTTCTGTGGTTTCTTTTTCGTCATGGCGCGCATTATACGGAGAAGACCTTGGGGTGAAACGTGAATCCTACTCTTTTCAGTCCTGCGGTCCTGGGTCAATCTGCAGTAATGACACATCAGCATCATTTTCGTTGACCATGGCCCAGTTCGGCGCGCCTGACCGATGGGGTACGCGCACCACCTTTATACTGGCACTGTCAGCATCGGCGGTGGGCCTGGGCAACCTCTGGCGCTTTTCCTATTTGAGTGGCGAGTACGGCGGAGGCGCATTTGTTGTCACCTATGTCTTGTGCCTATTTCTGATCGCAGCGCCGGTGATGATCGCCGAGGTAGTGCTGGGGAGTTACGGTGGCCCCAGCCCTGTCGAAGCGATTCGCCGTACCTGTGATGCCTCGCTGCGCTCGCGTGCATGGCGCATCATAGGCGCTCTGGCCTGCCTGACGGGCGTCCTCATTCTGTCGTTCTATATTGTGGTCGCCGGTTGGGGCATAGCATATGCTGGCTTCATGCATGCCGA
>JBDNIE010000153.1:0-16284 GCA_041688425.1 Halioglobus sp.
GCCAAGGGGGAAATCCCAACCGGTGGCAGGACGTTATGGAAAGGCTGCCATTACTGCAGAAAACCCGTTATTACAAAAACACCCGTTACGGATATGCCCGCGGCATGGAAGCTGTCACGCTGGTGCAGAACATCCGCCACTACTACAGTGTACTCGCCTGGCAGGAAATTCCCGAGATTCAGCCGCTCCCGCCACTGCGTGCAGACGACTATCTGCCTGATGCTATTCGCGGCCTGGAACTAAAATCGCTTTGACGCCTAAGCGCCCCCATTAAGATTGAAGAAGTGGCTTTCGCGACGTAGCGCATTAGCGCCGCGCCTGAAAAAATGTCTGCAGGCGTTGACTGGATTCCTCAGCGAGGACACCCCCCAGCCAGTTTACGCGATGGTTAAACCAGGGCTCATCCAATAACGTACACGTGCTGCAAACCACACCCGCGCGCGGTTCTTTCGCAGCAAAGACCAATGTTGCGACACGGGCATGCACCATTGCCCCAGCGCACATGGTGCAAGGCTCCAATGTCACGTAGAGCGTGGCACCCGGCAATCGATAGTTCCCGGCAACACGCGCCGCATCGCGCAGCGCAACAATCTCTGCGTGCCCACTCGGGTCCTGCGTAGCGATCACCTGGTTCCATCCCTCACCGAGCAATACGCCATCGCGCACTACCACAGCACCTACCGGCACCTCACCTTCGTTAGCAGCACGGTCGGCGAGCGCGAGTGCACGGTGCATCCACTCATCGTGATCTATTGCTGACGCCACGTGCTAGCGCCAGCCAGCGCGTATGGAGCGGAGGACAGTCGCTATTATCAACTTTCCTGGAGCCCGCTCGTGTGTTAAAACCATTACCATCTCCTGCTGCTCAAATGTTGTCTGACGCTCAGAAAGAGCGAGAACTTGCGGAACATGATAGCGCAATTTTGGACCAATACCGCAGTGATGAAGGCGTTCAAGTACGAGGGGGGGGGCAGGTGCCTGCAACGTAAGGTAACTGTGACCCCACTGCGGCACATATGTTCTACCTGTATGTCCGGCGGATCACTTCGATCACGGAGCGCGACCGATGGGATAAGAACGCAACTGAAAGACTGCGCTGAGACTATAAGTCCTTGCCAGGCATAATCCATACGATCAATGTAGCCGCAATACTGACAACCACACTGCCGATGAGCGCCCAATAGAGTTTTGTGAAACCGTCGCCCTCTATCGACATGACGTTCCCCGCAAGCCATGCCGTCAGCATCAGCATCAAGGCATTGACCACGAAGGTGAAAATCCCCAACGTGATGATCGTCACTGGCAATGACAACAACATGACCACTGGTCGAACGAACACATTCACGAGACCAAAGATCACCGCCACGATCAGAAAACTGATGAAAGAATCCTCGATACGAATGCCCGGCACAATGGCGGTGGTGACCCAAAGTGCCGCCGCTGTAACAAGAATGCCAATGATCATATTCATAATTTTTTCCTGGATACACTTGTCGAAAAACTCAGTGTAACCTAATCAATTGTAACGCGCAGAGTGCTGCTCCCTGCAAGGTCACTGCAAAGGATTTCGGCGATAAATTCGTTGCTGAAACAGGCCGAGCTTGCTCAGTCTATCCACCTGCAGACCGCTAATTGTCAAAGGCAGGCATACTGCTCAAGGGAGCCCCGGCAGCGACTGTTGCCAGCTCGACGAAACGTTCGGTGGTAATCGGCTTGCCTTCGTTGGTCAGTTCTCGCGCCACATCGTCGAGACTGCGCTTGCCGCCGCTGGACGCTCGAATCTCGGTATCGATTGCTCGCATCACGCCCACCGCTCTAGCGGTTATCGCCCCGGAGGAACGGTCGGAATCCAGAGGCCCGCTGGTCTCGCCCCAGGCAACAAGATCAGCATGGGCTTTGGCATAGCGTGCGTCGCTGATCGTATTTGAGCGATGCAATGTCTCGATTGAGTAGTATTCTGCGAGCCCTTCGACAATCCAGTCGGAGCCGGGCACACTCTGGGCCCCCATGGCAACATGCACTATTTCGTGTAGCAGCGTACTAGTGGCATTTTCGCTCAGCAGTGGGCGATCGCTGTGCACATAAAGTGAATCCGGGGCAGAGAGTGCACCACGCCACATCGGGTCATCAGCACCCACGACCAACAAGCGCTCGGGGAACTGCGGGAACAGTTCTTGCAGCGTGGGCAATGTCCAGCGTAGGAACGCGAGCATATCCATGCGACGCATGTTCTGGCCTGCAGGTGCTGCAATCGTGACACGCGTGTCGCCGATCGTGTCACGCCGCGTGCCGATCTCACCGGCAACAATCCAGCCGGTGGGGCGATCGAACAGGCGATCCGGATTATCGATACGCAGCCGACCGCTGGAATATCGCGGGAACGGCGTCGCCATTGACCAACCCTCGGGCAGATTCAGCTGTAACTTGGCTCGCGATTGCGTGCCATCCTCCATGTCGATGCGCACCGGCGGAATGAGATCGTCAGCGCGGAACATCGCCCACGTGTCGGTAACCAGGCCATCAAAGCGACCAGACGCACGCCGGCTCTCCAGATTCACACGGAACTGCAGATAAGCATCCTCTTTTGGTGGGTGCCACAACACGCCATCTGCAGTAACCTCGACTTCCCCGGTACCTTTGAAATCGCTGTAACGCTCGGAAGCGGCTTTAAACTTCATCCAGCGCACCCATTCGGGGTTGCGAGTAAGCCTCACCCGGACTGTGGCGATCGGGTCGCCCGCCTTGATCCAGGCGGTGTACAACACGCCATAGGCGGGTCGCTCCTGCGCTGACAGGTCTGCCGCGACGCCATGCTGCGCGAGAGACAAGCCGAGCACAAACGCTAGAAACAGGTACAGCTTTGAACGCATCATTATCTCCTCACTGGAAACCACCCAAGTTAATCGCGCTCACAATACCGTAGCTGACCCGATACTGACAAATGAGTGATCGCAGTAAGAAGCCAGTTGCAATTGCGCATACTTAGCCAGGCTCGAATGGGACCCACTTAGGCGTCAGGGTCGGCGAAAAATTGAATACTGGTCCAGCCAGACTCCTTTTTACGCCGGAGATACATCGGCGCCTTTGAGCGGTCACTCGATCATCACCTCTGTGAGATCAGGGCCGGCGTGAGCCGCTAAAAAGTGCAGCACGGTCTCATTGAAGTGTAAGGGGTCTTCCATGTTCGACAAATGTCCGACACCCGGCAACAGCACCTTCACAGCATTTGGTACAGATTGCACTAACGCGTCTGCGATGGCATGAAAGTCTTGTATATCGCGCTCCCCCACCATAATGAGGGTTGCAGCCAATATTGTATGAATCCGCTCGAACTGGATCGACTCTGGCAAATCCAGCGTCTCATTGTTGAGCCAATGCCATCCGGAATACGCTGCCAACATCTCTTTAAGACGAGCGGCTAGACGTGGATTCTCCATTGCGGGTGCAAACAACGGTGCAGCCAGCCAAAGTGCACGGGCGACTTCGATGCCGGAGGTGACTGCAGCAGAGCGCACACTCGAAGAAAATTCACCAAACTCCTGCCACTCAAATTTCCACAAGCCGGTATCCGCAAGAATGAGTGTATCGGTTGACTCTGGATAAGTGAGTGCGAAGTCTATGGCTACCGCGCCACCCCTGGAGAGACCAAGGATATGGACATGGCTCAGGCCGAGATGGCTTAAAAGCGCCTTCAGGTCGTCCGCTGGCGCATACGGAGCAGCAGATGGCAGGGCCGATCGTCCATATCCACGCATGTCGTAACGAATGACCCGATAGTGACAGGCAAAGGCAGCAACCTGATCGTCCCACATGCGAGTGTCGAGTGTATTGCCGTGTATGAGTACCAGCGGATTGCCGACACCAGCCAACTCGTAATAGAGTCGCGTTCCATTAACGACTGCAATATCGCACACCGTTTGCATGACTATTCTCTCGCAGTTACTTTTGGGTTGATGAGGGCATCACGGCCCCGCGACCACATCCAAGCGTACACGTCGGTTGTTCCAGATTAATGCACTGCGACGATACTGCGCGCGCCATAAAACGCTATAGGCAGCTCTGCAACAGCTGGCGGGTATTCTCTTGCGTGAGTGCGACTGGATTGCCACCGGCACTGGGGTCGGCCAGTACCGCCGCCACCAGCAGGTCAAGGTCAGGGTCGACTGCACCCAGTGCCGTCAGGTTGTCAGGGATGTTCAAGCTACGGTTTAGCTGAACAAGAAACGTCAGGAAGCCATCAAACTCACCCAGAATATCCAGGTAATTCGCCAGTCGTCGAATCGATTCCTCAATGGCCGGTCGATTGAACGCCAGCACCGCCGGCATCACCACTGCGTTTGTGGTGCCATGGTGTGTGTTGTACAGAGCACCGATCGGGTGAGAGATCGCGTGTATCGCACCCAGGCCTTTTTGAAACGCGGTAGCACCCATTAATGCGGCTGACATCATATGACCGCGTGCCTCTATGTCTGAGCCGTCGACGTAGACTTTTGGCAAGTTCTCCTTCACCAGCCGCATGCCTTCAATAGCGATACCGTGGGACATTGGGTGATAGTGGGGCGAACAATAGGCTTCCAGGCAGTGCGCGAACGCATCCAGACCGGTACCTGCCGTCACGGCCGGCGGCATACTGAGTGTAAGTTGTGGATCGCAAATCACCTGACAAGGCAGGATTTTGGGGTGGAAGATAATTTTCTTTTCATGGCTCACTGAGTTGGTAATAACACCCGCACGCCCCACTTCTGCACCGGTACCCGCGGTCGTTGGCACGGCGATAATTGGCGCGATACCAGTTACGTCTGCACGCGACCACCAGTCGCCAATGTCCTCAAAATCCCAAACCGGGCGCGTTTGTCCCGACATAAAGGCAACCAGCTTGCCCAGATCAAGTCCGGAGCCGCCACCAAAGGCGATCACACCATCGTGATTACCGCTGTGGTAAGCACCCAAACCGCTTTGTAAATTCAGCTCTGTAGGATTTGGGTCTACCTCGCAAAATAACCCCCGGCCAAGACCGGCAGCGTCGAGCAATTCCAGCGCCCCTGCCACCATCGGCAGCTCCGCCAGCACGCGATCGGTGACCAGCAGGGGTCTGCTTATACCCGCTGCAAGACAGGCATCGGCAATTTCCGAAACTCTCCCGCTGCCAAAGCGGATCGCTGTAGGATAAGACCAGTTAACAGTGGCAGTCATAATAATACCTTGCAGGGTTCATCATTTTTTGAAGTGTAAGGACATGGGGCGCGTCAGGTTGTGATAGGCGATCACGGAGAGACTGCCACCACGGCCGCTATCCTTGCAGCCTGTCCAGCACAGCGCCGGGTCCAGGTAATCACAGCGGTTCATATACACGGTACCGGTTTGCAACTGCTGCGCGACCCGCTCCGCGCGCGCAACATCAGCCGTCCACAGGGATGCTGTCAGTCCGAAATCACTGTCATTCATCAAGGCAATGGCTTCCTCATCATCACGGACCTTCATAATCCCCACCACAGGGCCGAACGACTCTTCTCGCATGACGCGCATGGAGTGCGTTACATCGACGAGGATTTGCGGCATCAGGTAAGCGCCGCCGTCATTGGGAAACAGATCGGGGTTGACCAGGGCCCTCGCGCCCTCGCTCAACGCCTCATCAATCTGTGAGCGAACCTGCTCGGCAAAGCGAACGTTTGCCATTGGACCCAGCGTGGTCGCCTGCTCTAGCGGATTACCCAATTTGTATTGCTCAACAATGGCGACGGCTTTTTCCACAAACTTGTCAAAATACCTGTCACATACGTAAATGCGTTCTATCGCGCAGCAACACTGACCGGCGTTAAACATGGCGCCGTCGATCAGTGATTCGACGGCGCCGTCCAGGTTGGCATCGTCCATCACATAGCCGGGGTCCTTGCCTCCCAGTTCAGTGCCGACGGCAGTAAAGGTGCCCGCCGCCGCTTTCTCCATGGCCTTGCCGCCGGCCACCGAGCCGGTGAAGTTTACAAAGCCGAAGCTTTTATCACTGATAAGAGCAGCGGTGCTCGGGTGATCCAGCACCAGATTCTGGAATACGCCAGGTGGCACGCCTGCCGCATGAAAAGCCGCAGCCAGTCGTTCGCCTGCCAGCAGTGTTTGCGAAGAAGGTTTTAATACCACGGCATTACCGGCGATCAGCGCCGGCAAGATCGTGTTGATTGCGGTCAGGTAGGGATAATTCCACGGCGCCACCACCAACACAATACCGAGCGGCTTGCGCTCTATACGACGAACAAACGCAGCGCTGTCCTCGATCTCTATCGGGGCGAGTGTCGCCGCGGCGATACTGGCCATATAATTTGCACGTTCATTCACCCCGGCGAATTCACCGCCGTAGCGGACAGGTCGCCCCATTTGCCAGGCCAGCTCCGCAGTAATCGCCGCGTTCATTTCGCCCAGCGCCTTGACCCCTGCCAGTACCAGCTTGATGCGCCGCTCAAGTGGCGTCTTCTGCCATTCCTGCTGCGCCGCTAATGCCTGCGCAACAGCCTCCCCGGCTGCGGCCGATGACAGCGGCGCCCGTTCGACATAGACCGAGCCATCGATAGGCGATATGCATTGAATCATATTCGACACAGATCAAGCCCTCTCGAAACCGCGTATCCGTTCGTAATCCGTGACCTTTTGGTCAAAATCCTCCTGCTCCCACTCAGCGGCTCTAACATAGTGATCGACGACCTGGTCGCCCATGGCTTCGCGCAGCATACTTGAATCGCGCAAGGCTGCAGTCGCCGCTCGCAGGGTGCGAGGTATTTCCCTGACGCCATCAGCTTTATAAGCGTCACCAGAGAAAGCGGCTTCAAGGCTCAATTTCTCCTCAATACCCTTAATGCCCGCCGCTATTTGCGAGGCGATTGCAAGATAGGGATTAAGGTCGGACCCACCGACACGGCACTCAACTCGCACAGATTTCGAGCCGGGTGCCACAATGCGGTAACCCGCCGTGCGATTGTCAATCGACCATACCGCCTTGGTCGGTGCGAACGTGGCAGCGCTAAAACGCTTGTAGGAATTGACGTAGGGCGCAAGAAAATACGTATTGTCGTCAGCGTATTTCAGCAGGCCCGCAAGGTAGTGTCGCATAATGTCCGACATGCCGTGTTCGGCTGCCGAATCGTAGAATACGGGCGTGCCGTCCTTTTTCTGCAGTGACTGGTGAATGTGGCTGGAAGAACCCGCCGCATGGGTGTGCCACTTCGCCATAAATGAGATGGCCCTGCCCTCCTGAAACGCCATCTCCTTGATCGCATTTTTCAGCAGCACGTGATTGTCGGCCATCGTCAAACCTTCACAATAACTCACATTGATCTCGGCCTGCCCGGCGGAAGCTTCGCCCTTGCTGTTCTCGACATCAATACCGGCAGCCTGCAGCCCGGTACGAATGCGTCTCATCAGGCTCTCTTCCTTGGTGGTCTGGAAGATGTGGTAGTCCTCATTGTACGCGCTGATCGTTGTCGGCTTGCGATAGCCCTGGTCAGACAGCGCTTCAAAACTTTCGCGGAAGATAAAAAACTCCAGCTCCGTCGCCACCGCTGAAACCAGACCCATCTGGTCCAGTCGCTGGAGTTGTTTTTGCAATACGGTACGCGGCGCATGTGCCACAGGTGCGTGCGTGTGGTGATCAAATGCGTCGCACAGCACCAGCGCCGTCCCCTCCAACCAAGGCAATACCCTTAGCGTTGCCAAATCCGGTTTCAGGGTGTAATCGCCATAACCGGCAGACCAACTGGTGGCCGCATATCCGTCCACGGTCATCATCTCCATGTCGGTGGCCAGCAGATAATTACATGCATGGGTTTCTTTCCAGGCAGTACTGACAAAAAACTCAGCCTGGAAGCGCTTTCCCATGAGTCGACCCTGCATATCCGGCATTGCCGCGATCACCGTATCAATTGAGCCTTCGTCAACCTGTTGTTGCAATTCTTCGAACGATAAATTCCGAGGCATGCTGCCTCCCTAGAGTCATTATGATTAAGTTACCCGGGCACCTGATTGCTCAGGTGCCCGGTTCAGGAACAGAGGTATAAAGCACACCCCTTCGCCTGCAGCGCGCCTAGCAACTGTAGCGATAAGGAGGACCCGCTTTTTCCATATCGGCATTGTACTTCCTGAAGATTTCGACAACTTTTGCCTTGGTCTTCGATTCAGCGGCAATCTCATCCCAGAATTTCTCAGCCGCTTGCTGAACTGTGGCCCACTCCGCGTCTGGAATCGTGGTGAGTTTCATCTTGGTGCCATGCACGCGCAATGAGGCCTCGCCACCCCAGTACCACCACAGTCGATGGTAATGCGAACTATCCATAGCAATTTTAAGCAGTTCCTTGAGTCTGTCAGGTAGCGCATTGTACTTTTCCATGTTGGCGAAAAATGAGCCCACCCACGCGCCAGAAATATTGTTGGTGAGGAAGTAATTCGTCACATCCGCCCAGCCGACGGTGTAGTCCTCAGTAATCCCTGACCAGGCGATACCATCAAGCTCACCGGTCTGCACGGCAACCTCAATGTCTTCCCACGGCAGGGTCACTGGCACCACCCCAAACTGGCTGAGAAAGCGACCGGCGGTCGGGAAGGTAAATATCTTTTTACCCTTCAGGTCGGCGAGGCTGTTGATGGGCTCCTTGGTGGCAAAGTTACAGGGATCCCAAGCCCCTGCTGACAGGTGCTTCACACCGACCTTGGCGTATTCCTCATCCCATATTTCCGCGAGCCCGTATTGATTGAACAGTACTGGGACATCGAGTGAATAGCGACTGGCAAACGGGAAGTAACCACCAAATACTGCCACTTCGGTAGGCGATGCCATGGAATCGTCATCGGATTGCACCGCATCTATGGTGCCTTTCTGCATCGCCCGGAATAACTCCCCGGTGGGTACCAGCTGGTCCGCATAATAAAGTTCAATCTGCATGTCACTGCCAGCAATCCGGTTAAATGCATCGATAGACGGCTTGATGACATGCTCCCCCAGTGCCGGACCGGCATAAGTTTGCAAACGCCATTTGATCGTCGTTTTACTCTGGGCATGCACAGCAGGCGCACCGACAGTGGCCAGACCCGCCATACCAACACCTGCAGCTTGTAAAAACTTCCTTCGATTACTCATAGAAACTCTCCTTTCTGCGAATGTAGGGAAACCAGTTGACGGCTGGCTTCCCAGTTACTTCCCCATTGCTGGAAAATACTTTTTGACAGCCAGTTGTGCGCGTTCACTTGTTGTAAACCAGATTGGGCAACCACAGTGCAATCTGCGGGAACGCCATCACAACGACTAGCGCCAGAACCATGATCGCGACGAATGGCAGGATGGAAGCGTAGATATCATGCAAGCTGATTTCCGGCGGCGCCATCGCGCGCATTAGAAATAAATTGTAGCCAAACGGCGGCGTCATATAAGCAACCTGGGTGGTGATGGTGTATAGCACCCCATACCATACGAGATCAAAACCCAGCGCGCCGACCAGCGGCACATACAAAGGCGCGACGATTACGAGCATCGCCGTATCATCCAGAAAAGTGCCCATTACCAGGAATGAAAGCTGCATAATGATCAGAATCGTCCACGGACCCATGTGCAATTGATCGGTAAAAAGGCCCTCTATCGCGCCCACCGCGCCCAGCCCATCGAACACCGCACCAAAGGCCATCGCAGCCAGGATAATCCACATAAACATACATGAGATCGCCATGGTTTGCCGCACGGAGGCTTCAAACACGGCTTTAGTCATACGCTTTTTCAGCACCGCGACCAAAAACGCCGTCAACGCGCCAATAGCCGAGCTCTCAACCAGACTGGTCCACCCGTTGAGGAAAGGCACCATCATGGCGGCAAAGATCAGGATCGGCACCAGGCCAGCGCGCAGCAGGCGCAATTTTTCAGACAACGGAACATTGCGCTCCTCCTCTGACAGTGCCGGGCCGAGGTGGGGCTGGAAATGACAGCGAATCGCGATATAAGCGATAAACATCGCCGCCATCAGCAAGCCAGGCAAAAGTCCGGCAAGCCATAACTGGCCAACCGGTTGGCGGGCGATCATTGCATAGAGCACCAGCACCACGGACGGGGGCACGAGAATGCCAAGCGAGGACCCGGCCTGCACGACGCCAGTCACCATTCGCTTGTCGTAACCACGACGCAGCAGCTCCGGTAGCGCGATTGTCGCGCCGATTGCCATGCCCGCCACAGAGAGGCCATTCATGGCCGAGACCAGCACCATCAACCCGATAGTGCCAATAGCCAGGCCTCCGTTGATAGAGCCCATCCAGACATGGAACATTTTGTACAGGTCATCGGCAATTCTGGACTCCGATAAAATGTAGCCCATGAAAATAAACATAGGCAGCGTCAGCAGCGGATACCATTTCATCAACTTCATCGCGGCCGAAAATGGCAGGTCGGACCCGCCAGTACCCCACAGCGCCAAGGACGCTACTGCTGCGACAATGCCAATCGCGGCAAACACGCGCTGCCCCGTTAACATCATCATCATCATCGACGAAAACATCAGGATTGCGATCATCTCGGGTGACATCAGATTTCCAGCCCTTTAATCTTCGCTATATCCTTGAAGAGCTCTGACACCGACTGCAGCAACATCAATACGATGCCGATGCAGAGCAGCAGTTTGATCGGCCACATATAGGGTCGCCATGCGGAGTAACTGCGCTCACCGTACTCAAACGCATACGCAGTACTATCGATTGCACCGTAGAGGAGCACCCCGAGGTAAAACAGCAAAAAAAAGATGGTGGAGGCATCTGCCCAGGCGCGCTGCCTGTCGGTCCAGGTGGAGTAGAACAGGTCCATGCGGACGTCAGACCCCTTCTGCAGACAATAGGGCCCGCCGAGGATGTAATAGGCGACCATTACAAATTGCGCCATCTCCAGAGTCCACAGAGAGGGTTGGAAAAATGCTTTACTGAATGAGGACCACAACAAAATGCCTATCAGGACAAAAATCCCGTACATGGCAAATCGACCGATCTGATAATTAACAGCATCAACGACGGCAACATAGCAGCTCATAAATCTACGCAAACACAAAACCTTCCTCTCAATGGCTCACTGCAAATAATGCCGCTTGTGCTTAAACATTACAAAGATTTCCTGCTAGTAGATGCAACTTCTAGGCCACAACCACACCTGTGCTAACCCTATGCCTCCTCACCTTTCAGGGACTCCAGCGGCACCAACGCGCCCTGATTGGGCCCCCAGGGTATATCGCGCGCCAAATCAGTGCGCTGCGTGACGACTCTCCCCATGTCACGATAAAACACTCACTGACGTTAAGCGACACCGTTTGGCAGCCCAGCGCGGGGACCATTGCCAATGCATTAGCTGTGACCTGAGGAGCTGAAGTCCATTGAATCCCAGACTGACCCCCGACTGCCTGTTGCCTATCAGGCGGGAGACCATACTGGAATCCCGTGATGATTTCAGCAAAAGAAATGCCCTATCCAAATTGCGGATAGTCGCGGGAATATCAGGCTTGCCCGTTCTCCGAGTTCGCTCTTATAGCTGCTGGTTGCGCCTTATCAGATACGATCAAGATGCCGGCAGTTGAACCATTGCAGACCTCGCTACCAAAGCCTTGCCACGAAGGTCTGCTCCTCTAACGGCGGCCGCATACAGTCCGTCTCTTTTGGCGTGGGCGACAATTGCTCGGGCGGCGCAGGGGGTTATTAAGTCCTTGTAGTTGAGGGGACTGAGCAAGTGAGAAATGCAGTTAAGCCGGGCGCGTTTCTTGTTGTCTGCCTGCACCCCATACCAAGGGGCCTGCTTGATGTCAGTATGGGCAAGAGCATCCTTGAACTTGTGCATCATAACTACGCATACCAGAAATAACTGACGGCATTAAGTACTGCGCACCGCATCAACCGTGCCAGATCGGTCTGTAATGAAGTAGCGATCAATGCTGCGGAGCGTTCAGCGCCCAGTCATAATCGTAGCGAACACGGCCGTCCCAGCCTTCCAGTTGCGCTGCCAAAGCGGGGCTCGCATAACGACCAATCCAGGCTATTCGTGCCGCGGGATCCTCACCGAAGTCGTCCCCATACCACTTGAATATCGAGCTTAACGTGAGGGTATTCCCAGTGATGCTGACACCCCGCGGATTATTAATAAACGTCCGTGTCGCCTCATCGAGCTGCTGGCCCAGAGTGCTGGCAAGATAGGGTTCTGCGCCCAGGTTCGGGCAGCCAATACTGGCGCAGTTCACCCCAAAATGCACACGTGGGTCGCCGAATATGGGACGCAGAATGCGGTGTTCAATGTCATCAAGCGTCAGTGCGTCACCATCAATCATAACGACCTCGCGCGCCCATGGCCCCAGACTGAACCAGCCACTCTTGATCTCTCGTATGCTGGATACATCCGGGTTTTCAAGAATGAGCTGCACGGTCAGGGCGTTATACAGATTGATCCAGTACGCCTGCTGTTGCAGTGGCGTCAGCTGCGCCACGGGTATCAACGCCAACGAGTCTATATAGGTATTCAAGCGCTGCAGGTCCGGCGCAGTGACAGCGGCATAATCAAACAGGGTGATGCCGGTCTGCTGGTTCTCGACCAGATAAATGGCCAGCAACTCAGACCATGGGCCATGATCTATCTCCAGACCGGGCTCCTGAGCAGCGGGCCGCCATTGCTCCAGGACGTCCTCCCCCAGCAATATTTGCGCCTGAGCCGCCGCCCCGAAAGTCAAAAAACAGACCAGCATCTGGCAGGTACAAAAAAATCGTGTTGTTGATCGCATATCGTTATGAGCCCAACCGTGCGTGTAATTTCTCACCTCAAGCCATGAGGTATTCAGATATAATGACCCAGAACTCCTGCGAGATGAACTCCTATGCGATACAAAAAAGCTCTCACAAGCGCTCTTGGTGCCGCTATTTTATTGTCCGCTTGTACCAGCGCACCTGAAAAACCCGCGAGTATGACCGCGCTGCCCGAATGCGGTTGGCTGCCAAATTGCGTGCGCACAGGGTCTGGGGAAGCAGCCGCTACGGTCAAACCACTGGCAGCCAGCGAGGCCAACTGGCAGGCGCTCAAAGGCTGGGTTGCGCAACAGCCGAACTGGGAAGTAATCGAAGACGACGGTAATTTCATGCAGCTGACCGCCACCACGCCCACGATGGGATTCACTGATGACGTCCAGTTATTGTTCAACCCCAAACAGCAGGTAATACAGGTACGTTCTTCATCCAGGCTCGGCATCAGTGACATGGGCACCAACGCCAGGCGCGTGGAAATGCTACGCCAGCAGTTGGTCGATCTGTAATCTGCTCTGCATTGCAGCACTTAAGGCGAATGGCACTTACTTAAGCTTCAAGGTCGGCAATACATTGAATGACATTTCCCCCTAATGCTCTAACTTTCTTAGTGTTTTTGCGCACTTTTGTCCAATGCTTGCCTTTAAGCCAACAGTGTCTTCTGCGTCCACGCCAGAGCCGTAGCAATGTAATTAGAGCGCTTGTTAGCTCAGGAACCGGCCTAACAGCGGCACATGAGGCGGCACCGACGTAATCGCGCGACTGTTCAATCGAGCCAGAGCACACTAGAATCCCCGCTCCCTGATTTACACAGGCCCACCCCATGTCCAGCGCGTCCATGTCATCCGCCGGTTCCAGCCTGCTGCGGCGCATTGAGTCCAGCCGCCTCTTTCAGGGCGCGGTGATAGCGATCATCCTGTTGTCAGCACTGACGATTGGCGCGAAAACTTACGACCTACCGCCGTTAGCAGAGCGTTCGCTGGAAATTATGGATGTCGCGATCACACTGTTTTTCCTTGTGGAGCTACTATTTCGTTTTACCGCCTGCGAGGATAAACGTCGATTTTTTCGAGACGGCTGGAACATCTTCGATACCATTGTCGTCGTCGGCAGTCTGATACCGTTGGATAACTCGGAGGCCGTTCTGCTCGGCCGACTGTTAAGAGTGTTCCGCGTGCTGCGCCTTGTGTCCGTAGTGCCAGAGCTGCGCTTCCTGATTAACTCTCTGCTGAAGGCGATACCACGCATGGGCTATATCGCCCTGCTCATGTTTATCATTTTCTACATCTACGGCGCTATCGGTTCCATGCTGTTTGCGGCGGTCGATGAGACCCTTTGGGGCGATGTGGCAATCGCCATGTTAACCCTGTTCCGGGTAGCTACGTTCGAGGACTGGACTGATGTCATGTACGCCACCATGGAGGTGTACCCCCTCAGCTGGATCTACTACCTGACCTTCATTTTTCTCACCGCATTCATTTTCCTGAATATGATGGTGGGCGCAGTACTGGGTGTGATGACCGCAGAACAAAATGCTCGCGATGCCCAGCAGGCGCACGACGAGCGCGACCTGATCGTACAGCAGCTTAATGAGGTCCAGACCCAGCTGCGCCTGCTGACCGTCGCCGTCCAGCAAGGGCCGCAGGATCCACCTCGACCCAGAAACCCTGATACCGAGACATGAATCAAACAATGAGCGCCTGAAATGTCACCGGTGGCTTTCAGGAACGAGGCAACCGCTGCAATATTCGTCACGATTTTTCGCAATTTTTCGCAGATGACGTCTATCCAAATTCGGCGCACAACAGCTATAGTCTGCGCGCTGAACATATGCAGACAGCAGCGACTGCTAACAGCAACAAACGACAGCACCCGACCTGTTCGGGTAGACCATTAAATAGCTCGGAAATTGTAGCATGTGGACAAAAAAGATCATTACGAAACTACTGCCTGGCGCTCTAATGGTGGCAGCGACTCACACCGCACTGGCCGCGATACCGGCGACCCCTGTGATGACGCTATACCAGTTCAATGGCGACCTCGAAATGTCCTACTATGACGCGCAGCGCTTCCAGGGCAGCGGCACGGCCAATCCGGCCGGAACGCTGGCGCAGGGCACCACGCTGATTCCCTGTCTGATACTGCGTGACGGTAAACCGCTGACCGATGCCACTGGCATGCCGTATGTCGGCTTTGATGTTGTTTCCGACCCACGCCAAGCCACACCGGCGGCAACCGACCATGTCACTGCGGCTATTGCGCAACGAAAAACACTCATGGTGAGCAATCACCACTGTGAACCGGGCCAGAAGTATGTGATCAGTGTCAGCCAGCTTTACGCTATGGAGAAGGTGCCGTTCTTCGATCCACCGCTATCCACCGATGCATTGCTGGATTCGCAGCAGGTTGAGGCCACGACTGTGCCAAGCGGTTCGGACGCCATCGTCCGAGCCTTTCATAATAGTGCACAGTGCGCGCAGGCCAACAACCGCCTCACCGGGCGACGCGATTCGTTATTGGCGGGCTGGCGCAACTTCGAACAGGCCAATTCGGGCGACTGGCCTCGGAAGGAACTCGCTGAAGCCCGTCACCTCGACCTGACAATACGCACCGCCCTGTTCGAGGGACACCTCGACCGTGGTTGCAACGCCTACGGCGCCTGCGAGCGTAACATCATCGCGCTGACCATCCGCAACCGTGCGCTGGAGCGCTGTTTCGACCGCGAGGGCTGCGCGGCTGAAGGGGATTTTGCAGGTGTCGCCACAAAGGTCTCACAGTACAATATCTGGGACGAGTATCTCACCCAGATCTCTGGGCTGACCTCTTGCTTCATGCGTGACGATCTGGCGACACAGCCTTACTACGCCAAACTACAAGCGATGTATGAACAGAATATTGGCGATATGCAGCGCATTCTGTTCGGCACTGATTCAGACCTGCTGGCACTATTCCCGGGCACACCGCTGGCGGAACTGCAGCGCACCGCGCACTACTACCACGCGCCGGCAATGGGCAAGTGCTTCCCGCAGCACACACGCGTGGAGTATATGTCGGGCGCGGTGGCGCAAAGCGGTGACGACTTTGCACTGATCGCCAACACGCGTATTCAGGTCGACGACAAGGTCGGCAATGGTTACAACTTCCGCACCTTTGTGCTGCTGGAGGACCATGATCGCGACACCGTCTCGTTCCGGGACGACTACCCCGGCTTCGTGGTCGACGGACGCAAGGTGTCGCTCTCAACCGCCACCGACTGCTCGCCCTACGGTGTTCCGGCGGGTTGCCCACTGGAAGAAGTCGGCCGCTACCGCAAAACACCGTTTTGGCTGGATGCAGGCAGGCCGCTGGGATTGACCTGCACCATTGCGCAGCGCGGAGAGTCCTGCGCCGGGTCAGCGCAATCTGTCACAGTACAGGTCGGCGGGGTGTGCGATACGCAGATGCGACCAGTATCAGGGGTGCACTGATACGGGAATAACCGGAGACAAATAACCGGGGACAGAC
>JBDNIE010000154.1:0-13680 GCA_041688425.1 Halioglobus sp.
CTCTGTCGAATGTAAGGCCTGACCCCATCGATTCTTGACCCCATCGATTCTCCGAGCGTGATGTCGAGACCATCAATGACGACAGGGCGCCATCTTCGTGTATGAGACCGGGAGGGTGCGAGTCGATTTCTTGCCAATAGCCTCTTTATATTGCCTATACTTGAAGCATTAGCCTTTGTGATCGCACAGACATAGCGGGGTTCAAAAGCTCAAAAGGGATAGCCCGTTATTCTGCGAATGGAGCCGTACAGCGGGCTCAGCCTGCTATACATTTTGAGATACACCTCTTTGTACAATTTGTCGTAGATCACCACGTTGTCTGCGATGGGCGTAAAGACCTCGCCCTTATGCGTCATATTTTGCAGCGCTGCCGCATAGCTGGGGTATAGACCAACACCCACCGCGGCATTGATCGCCGCACCCAGACCCGATGTTTCATAAGTGTGCGGGCGCTCCACCGCCAAACCAAAAATGTCAGCGGTGATTTGCATTGCTTCATCGCTCTGCGAGCCGCCACCGGAGACTTTCAAGGTTTTAATACTGTGCCCGCTGCGTTTTTCCAGACGCTCCTTGCCCTCGCGCAGCGCGTATGTCAGGCCCTCGATAATGGCCCGGTAGATATGGGCGCGCGTATGGACATCACCAAAACCGATGATGGCGCCCTTGGCTTCCGGGCCCGGAATTCGCACGCCGGGCGACCAGTACGGCTGCACCATGAGCCCCATCGAACCGGCAGGCACTTGCTTTAGTAGATCGTCAAACAAGGTCTCGGTTTCCACCCCCAACTGGGCCGCCAGGCGTGTCTCTCGCAAACCGAACTCGCGCTTGAACCAGTTCACCATCCAGTAGCCGCGCTGCACAATGGTCTCGGAGTTATAGGCACCCGGCATGGCCGCGGGATACGCAGGGACATGCCTGATCGTTTCGATGTAGCGGGTATTGGTGCTGTTGTAGGTCGCCGTCGTGCCATAACTCAGACTGCCCATATCCGGGGTGAGACAGCCCGATGCCAGCACCTCACAGGCCTTGTCGGCACCCGCAGAAATCAACTTCAAGCCCTCTGGAATACCGGTTTGCCGCGAGGCCTCGGCAGTGATTACCCCCAGCAGCGACCCCGCTGGCACGAGATCTGGCAACTGGCTGCGCTTGATGGGCAGAGCGCGCCACTTCCAGTCGAGCGCGCCGGCCCATTTATGCCGCTTGAAATCAAACGGGATATAGCCCACCTGGCTCGCCACTGAGTCCACATACTTTCCCGTCAACCGGTAGGTCAGGTAGCCTGAGAGCAGCAGGAGTTTTTCTGTTTTTTCCCAGATCCGGGGCTGCTGGTTTTTGATCCAGTGCGACTCGGCCTGGCTGCGAAAAAAACGGACTGTCTCCCGCTCACCCGCCAGCGACAACAGCACATCCCACAGCCCCATGCCGGGAAGCTTGTTTTCAAGACGCTGATCCAGCCACACGATCGCCGGGCGCAGTGGCTTGCCATCGCGGTCGAGGTTTACCACGGTGGCACGCTGGGTGGTGAGCGCGACTGACTTGATGGCGCTTCTGGGAAAATCCAGCTGCGGCCACAGCGCGTTGCAGGCCTTGCACAGGTTGTCCCAAAAATACTCTACCTGCTGCTCGGCCCAGCCGGGTTGGTCAGAGAAATACGGTTCGATCTCTACCTTGCTTTTGGCAACCAGTTGTCCCGCAAGATCAAACACCAGCGCGCGCACGCTTTGCGTACCATTGTCGATGGCCAGGACATACTCTTTGTTATTATTCATAACCTGTTCCGTGAAGAAAATTACGCCGTCGGCAGGTAATAGTATTTGCGCCAAATTTCGCGATACCGCGCTTCTTCGGCTTGCCAACGATCATTGTCCCAATGCAGCTCCTGAGCACAGATTGCTTTAAGTGCAGGGAAAAGCGCTGCACCACCGTTTGCCAACAATGAACCCAGACGCGTGCGGCGCAGCAGCAGGTCATCCAAATGCAGCACCGCTTCGTGGCGCGCGGCCCAGCGGCATTCAGCCAGACAGAATTGCGTATCTCCGATAAGCTGCCGCTCTGCAGCACCTACCTGCTCCAACAGCGCTTTGGCGTGATTTCCGTAGCGTCCGATCAGGCGCTGAGCCCAGTGTTTGTCAGCAGTCTCAACGTCCTCAGCACTGATTGACGGCGCTTGGAAGATCGCATCACTGGGCTCGACAACGGCAAGAGCGCCCAGCGCCGGCCCCGCCGCTGCCAGTGCATCCAGCGCGATCAGGCGAAAGGTGGTTAGCTTGCCACCACTGACGGTGACCAGGCCCTCGTCCACCCACACGGCGTGATCGCGTCGCTCCTTGGAAGGGTCGGTGGATTTTTCCGAGCCGATGACCGGGCGCACGCCCGACCAGGTGGAAATGATATCGTCCTGCGTAATGTTGTGATCGGGAAACATGGATTGCACGATTTCCAGCAGGTATTCCAGCTCCTGCGCACTGATACTCGCCTCTTCATCAATATCCTGCTGGTGATCGAGATCCGTAGTACCTACCACTGTCGTACCCTCCCAGGGGAAGATAAACACCGGGCGCTTGTCCACAGGGTGAAACAGGGAAAGCGAGTCGGTCACCGGCAGCTTTTGTTTTGACAACACCAGGTGACTGCCGCGCAGTGGACGAATACGCTTCTCAGGATTCACCTCATTGCGCAGCCGATCTGCCCAGGCACCAGTGGCGTTGATGACTGCCTTACAGCGCACTTCAAGCTGTGCGCCGCTCTCTACATCTTGCAGCACAACTCCCGCTACCTGCCCCTGGTGTTTAATCAGCGATTGCGCCTTCGTGTAGTTGATCGCTGCACCGCCCGCCGCGATCGCTTCCTGCAGTACACGCAGCACCAGTCGAGCATCGTCGGTGACGGTATCGGTGTAATACATCGCCCCGGTCACTCCATCGACATTGACGCCGCTATAGTGTTTTTCAAAACTCGCTTTGCTGAAATATCGATGGTCTTTGATGCCGGCCAGTTTGTCGTACAACCACAACACCATACTGAAGGGAATGCGACCAGGGAACTGGCCTTTGCGCAGCGTAAAATGGTAGCCCATACGCTCCACCAGCCCGGGCGCTTCACGCAGCAGTCGCTCGCGTTCACGCAGCGAATCTTGGGTCAGCTTGATATCGCCATGGGAAATATAACGCAGCCCACCATGGACCATTTTGGACGATCGACTTGAGGTGCCCCAGGCGTAGTCCCGTTGCTCCGCTAACAGCGTCTTGAGGCCACGGCGGGCAGCTTCGCGCAGAATGCCCGCACCGATAATGCCGCCGCCGACAACAACCAGGTCCCAGTCCTGCGTGCTCGCCCGGGCGCTGCCTTGCAGCGACTGCCAGAGCGCCTCTCGATCACTAAAGCCGATCTGATCTGTACTCATGCCTGAGGCTCGCTGTGGCATAGTATATTCAAGGCAGCAATTTCCCTGGATTCATCTGCTGTTGTGGATCGAATACTGTTACCAAGCCTCTTATAGCCGCGATACCCAGTTCGCCTTTTTCCGCCGTCAAATATTTCGCGTGGTCCTTACCAACGCCATGCTGATGGCTGATCGTCCCCCCAAACCGCACGATGGCTTCGGCACCGGCTGCCTTCAGCTTCTCCCAGCGCACCTGGGTTTCTTCATACGTGTTGCCACAGCGGAAGATATAGGTGGTATACACACTCGAGCCCTGTCCATACAGGTGGGACAAATGCGTAAAGGCATGCACGCGCTCCCCTTCGTCGGCCAGTGCATTGGCAATATCGCTTTGAATGCCGGCCGCTGCATCCGCGACCCGCACCCAGTCTATCGCCGTCTCCATGGTGTCAACCGCATAGCCGGCGTCCCACAAGCCATGGCGCAAATAGGGCGAACGAAACCGGCTGTGTTCCCATTTTTTCCCCAGCGCCGGGCCCGCACCGACACCGCCGTGGCGTTTGGCGACCTGCCTGGTAAGACGCAGGGCCGCTGCGCATTGCGCCTTTGACCCCGTCACACCAAACGTGAACATCACTTTGTCATCGGCTATACCGCGCTTCTTCAAATACCACTCCAGCAGCGCAATGATGCGCGCACTGCCGGCGAGTTTTAGCTGCGTGAAGGTTTCCATCTTGTTGCTCACGCGCATCATGGACAATTGCATTTTATTTTGGACAATTTCACGCACGGCGCCCAGCGCGATCTCCCACGAGGGAAAGAACAGCACATGAAACGCCTCGTGTTCAGGTAGCAGTGTCACCCGCGCCTTGACCTCAGTAATGATGCCCAGGCGCCCCTCCGTTCCCAGGAAAAATTCGCGCAGGTCAGGCCCGGCTGATGTCGCAGGAAAGGTAGGAATGTCCAGCGTGCCTTTCAATGTTTCTATACGACCGCCCGCGAACATCTGTTCAATGCGGCCATAACGCATGGATTGCTGGCCACTGGATCGACTGGCTACCCAGCCGCCGATCGTTGACAGCTCCCAGGACTGCGGATAATGTCCCAGGGTGTACCCATGCGCCGCCAGTTGCGATTCCACCTGCGGCCCGATAGTACCCGCGCCGAAAGTCGCAATCTGGCTCTGTCTGTCCAGCGCCAACAGCTTGTTCATGCGCGTCATATCAATGGTCAGCACAGGGCGTCCGCCTTCTTCCGGGTTGATATGCCCTACTACCGAGGTACCACCACCGTAGGGGATCACGTCAATCTGGTGTACTTGTGCGTGCTGCAGCAAGGCCTGCACGTCCTCACTACTGGACGGATAGGCAACAGCATCGGGAAAAACGCCCAATTTACCACTGCGTAGCGCCAGCCAATCGGGCAAGCTCTGCCCCCGGGCGTGACGCAGTCGATCCTCCGCATCTAGACTGTAAAGACTGTTCTGGGGCAGACGCGATGCTGGCACGGTCGACAGAACCTGCTCAAGGCTCGCATCAGGCAAGCGCGCTGCCTTGCCAATCAGTCCTTCCAGAAAGCCCAGCGCAGACTTGCTTAGCTCGTAGTCGAGATCATTGCTGTCATCACCCCAGCCGTTCCAGAGTTTCATAGTCTGCGCCCCATCCTGATTTCAAACGTTAGTATTCACCATTCCAGCGATAATGGCCAAGCGCTGCCATTATAGAAGACCGCCGCCTATGAAACCACGGTGGTGTTTCTATCGGGCTGATGGGGTCAGGCCTTACATTTCCATGCGTGCGCGGTATTATGATGCGGACGTGGGGCGGTTTATTAGTGAGGATCCCGCCGGGTTTGTAGATGGAACTAACTTGTATGCTTATGTTGGGGGGAATCCGATAAAGTATGTGGATCCTACAGGATATTTAAGTGTATTGATTGGCGTTGAAGGAACGGCTGCATTTGGTGGTGGAGGAAATGTTGCGGGGGGGGCTTTTTGTAACCGATGGTGGTGATACCGGTCGCTTTGATGCTGGGTTGTTTTTTTCTGGTGGAGGATCATCCCTACAATGGCCGTCACCCGCGTGGGCAAGGACATGGTGCGCGATGCCCGCTATTTCGGACTGGCCACGCGCATCGCCGCCGAGGCCGGCGCGCAGTTCGTGAAATCCTATTATGTTGAAGAGGGGTTCGAACGGATCACTCTGTGTTGAATTGCACGTTCGATTAACCCACTTTTGAAGATATTTACACTGAATAGTTGGCCCAAGTCGAAAGCAATGATTTAGAATGATTTCGCGCAGTTATCCCAATCAGCATGGTTCAATATTCAGTGCAATTACTGGGTCAAACATGGATGCAATTCAACACCGCATCAGATCGCTCCTCAGTTGTTAGCGGTTCAGGCGGAAAAAATCAGTCTACAATTTTAAAGGCAGGTAAAAAATATGGGGGTTTACGCTGTTACAGGAGGTGCCACTGGCATTGGCGCCGCAGTGAAAAGTCGCTTACGAACGGAAGGTCATGATGTCATCGTTATCGACATAAAAACTGCCGATATTCAAGCCGACTTATCCACCGAGGAAGGCCGCGGTAGGGCTAATTCGGAACTCGCGTGTATTGCGGTTGACGGGCTCGACGGTTTTGTTGCCTGCGCAGGTTTGGGTCCACACGTTATGCCCTACTCGCTGATCACTCGCGTCAACTACTTCGGCGCAAAGGCCAGCGTAGAGGCTGCACGAGATCTCGTCGCCAAAAAGAACGGTTCCATTGTTATCGTGTCTTCAACCTCAGCGGTGTTTGACTATGAGAATGGCTTTTTAGAGCTCTTGCATGGAGACAAAGAGGAAGAGGCGTGTACTGCGGCAGACAAATTGGACGGCCAGACAGCTTACGGCGCTGCTAAGTATGCGCTAACCCACTGGATGCGGCAGCATAGTGCTGACTACGCTGCTAGGGGAGTGCGAATGAACGCGATCGCACCTGGCTATACAAACACTCCCTTAAACGCCATGGCCCAAGCTAGTTCAGCGTATGCTGCTTCGATTGCTGAATATAAAGCCTCTATACCCGTTGGCTTTGCAGGTGAACCGGAAGACCAGGCATCTGCCGTTTGCTACCTGCTGAGTCCAGAAGCGCGCTTCATATGCGGTTCGGTGCTATTCGTCGACGGCGGCTCTGACGCACAGATGCGACCCCACAAATTCTAATCTATGGCGTTTGTATGCATTCACTATCGGATTATCTCACCCCGACATTTAACGTAGCGGTACCTTAACAGCAGCTAAATTGGTGATACTTCATTCGTAATTGGACATCGGCACTGAAGTGCTGACTCTTGTTAGGCGACATCGGTATCATAATAACGAATCTCGATAAGATGCTGGTTTGAATCGTTAAAATACAGGGTGGGTGCCTCTCCTCTCGCACCGGACTCTACGCCAGGACCGGAATCAGAACCCACCGAGTCGAAGGATGGCCCGTACTCAATCTCTCCCGCCTTTACACGGTGAAATATATTTTCGAAGTCGGCCTTAGAGACTGCGAACGCATAATGTTCGAAGCCGGGCGTACACCATGGAGCGAGCTGTATTTGAAAATCTTCTGCTGGCGCATACATCTATCGCGACAACCGACCACCCCGCTTTCAACGCGTTAAAGCGCCAGCCGAGAGCGAGCTGAAGGATCTGGTTCAGCTGATCAGTCAGCGTGTAGGTCACTGCCTGGAACGCCAGAGCTTGCTGGAACAGGACGCCGAGAGCGCCTGGCTGGAACTGGAGCCCGCAGACGACACGGATGCCATGCCTCATCTTCGCAAGAAGGAACAGGATATCCGCCCTCCCGTTACTCGCATCACCATCTCGGGCGCCGCCCGAGAGCTTGCCTCTGTTCGCTTGGAAGGGCGCGCGGTAGCAGAGTCCGCGAGTTCACAGTTCAACCAGCAGGGAAGCCACTGAAAAAGAGATGGCATGGGTGCCTGCGTATAGCAGGACCGGAATGATCGAAATAGCTCTACAATGAGAGCGATACGAGCGTGATGTCGAGACCATCAATGACGACAGGGCGCCATCTTCGGGTATGAGACCGGGAGGGTGCGAGTCGATTTCTTGCCAATAGCCTCTTTATATTGCCTATACTTTGTCGCTGCGTTAGACATTGCTTATATGCAAAGAGGTCAGCCCAGTGGAATCATGTTTCACAGCGACCAGGGAAGCCAGTATGCCAGCAGGTTATTCCGTCAAAGGCTGTGGCGGTATCGAATGGTGCAAAGCATGAGCCGCAGAGGAAATTGTTGGGACAACTCGCCGATGGAGCGCGTGTGTCGAAGTTTGAAGACTGAATGGATACCGTCGATTGGTTGTCCAACGATGAGAGAGGCCAAGCGGGATATCAGCTACTATCTGATGATTTACTATAACTGGGTACGGCCTCATCGATATAGCGCCGGGCTGGCTCCAGCAGTAGCAGAATAAAAAATTAACTCACTGTCCGGAAATAGTTGACCACTGCATGCCGTACATGTGGGCTTGCCATTAGCACTAGCTGCCTAACCTCCGATCTTGTAGCTTCAGTTAAAAATGGGAGATTATAAATATACAAAAACAGCGCTAAATCCGCAAATGCGATACTGAAAAGCTTTATTTGGACCAATCCATACCTTGATTATTGACAAAGCCCAAAATATTGATTATTTTTTCCCAAATAATTTTTTGTTGGTAGGAAGATAAGCCCGAAAAATGCTAAGACGATCATTCCACCGTCAGAGATACTCAAGCATGCTTTCCCTATTTTTTATGTTTGGCTTTTCTCTGGTGATGATCGGTTGTAGTGATAGCGACTCATCTTCAACGCCTACAATTGCCTCAACTGTTCCTAATATTTTATTTGTAGTGATGGACGATGTTGGTATAGATCAAATGTCTATCTTTGGCTATGACGGCGATAACCAGCCAACTCTACCTAATATCAATGCGGTGGCAAATGCGGGTATTCGTTTCAGAAATACCTGGTCGATGCCAGAGTGCTCTCCCGGCAGAGCGGCTATGTTTACAGGTAGATATCCGTTACGAACTGGCAATGGAGCGGCACTCGGTGAGGATGATCTAGCTAATTCGCAGGTCACTTCATTTGAGATGGCACTTCCAGCGTTACTAAAACAAGAAGCAGATTACACCAGTGGTTTATTCGGCAAGTTTCACTTAGGTGGTCCAGAAAACAATCAATTCAATAACGCCGCACCATTTTCATTAGGCTGGGATTATTTCTTTGGGAATGTGGGTTTTGTAGGGCCTGGTTCAATTGATACAACCGCCGGCGGTATTGCAGCAAAAAATACATATAACTGCGGCTATGTGCCTGGTCCATTCCATGGCGGAGCCGCGTCTGGAGCATGCTATTTTGTCGATAATACTTGTAAATCGATCAGCTCTGGCGGCGCACTCCTAGAGGACTCTGCGGGTCTGCACTGCATTACACAGGGCGGTATATTCCAGCCAGATCAAATTTGTCAGGCCTCCACACCTGCGGATGTGCAGGATGGCTTTGAAAATGTGAATGCTTATTATGCAGATGAGTTTGTAATTAATGATTCTACTGGTGCAGTTACAGTGTTGCCGCCTTCTGATAAGCGAGTTCGTGGTTATCGTACAACATTAGAGGCCGATGCAGCGATCTCTTGGATTAACTCACAGGCCCCCGATCGACCCTGGATGGCTACCGTCTCTTTTTCTGCTGCGCATACTCCTCTTCAACAGGCGCCCGCAGCTCTTACACCTAGTACACGTACTAGCGGGGATGGTTTGCAATGTAATAACGCTCTTGATGTCCGCATTTTACAAAATCAAATGACGGAGGCAATGGATACAGAATTTGGCCGTATCCTGATTGAGACAGGGCTTGCAGCGCGCAACAGCGATGGCACATTGGATTACACGCCTGAAGCTTCCAATACAATGATTGTAATTGTTGGCGATAATGGCACTTTAGGACCGAGTGTGAAACTGCCATTTAACCCACTTCGTGCGAAAGGCACAGCCTATCAAACCGGGGTCTGGGTTCCTATGATTGCTGCGGGTCCACTGGTAGCGGAGCCGAATCGTGATGTTGAGCACATGACGAATATGGTTGATGTGTTTAAGTTGTTTGCAGAATTTGCTGGTGTGAATGCAGATGACGTGGTTCCCAGAACGATTGATTCTGCACCACTGTTGGCGTATTTAACTAACCCTGGACAACAGAGTATTCGTACTTACAATTTCACACAAACGTTTCAAAACCTTCAGGCTGATGGAACAATTAACCCTCCTTGTTTGATTACTGGCGCGTGTAATCATGCTGCTCCAACTAAATCGATTTGTGAGGATAACGCAGGCGTTTGGTGGGGTCCGGGTTGGGACAGTACTAATGCATCTACCATACTGGGAACGACCGTCATCGGCCCGGGTACCATTGGTTCAAATTCCTACGGATTTAGCAGTGACAAAGGCTATCCTGGTGTAAATGGATGCGCAGAAGTTGCCAAGGCACGGGATTTATCTGGCCAGGGTCCTCAGTTTATTACGCTGTCACACGAAGCGCAAGCTATTCGAAATGATGATTATAAATACATTATTAATGTAGTCGAACATTATGACAGTGATACTAAAACGGTAGTGCCGTGGCCAGGCATTGAAACCGAAGGACTTTATGCGGTCAACCAAAGTAAGAGTGTCTTTGATCTAGCTTTGGATAATGTGTCTAGTAATTTGATGCGCTCCGAGGATAGCTGGTCCAGTGATGTACAAAATGCCTATACAGACTTGAATCAGAAGCTGGCAGAGATGATGGCTTCTCAGCCGGATTGTGTTGGCGACGGTAATAAGAATGGCGTTGTCGATGGAGAAGATCTTTCAATTATGGAAAAAATAAGCGGTATTTTCGGCGGCTCAAGTACCTATGACCTTGATATCAATGGTAAGACTCAAGTTTATGTAGATTCCAAATTGATGGACTATGGGACATGCGGAGCATCATCAACTTTTTATTAGAAATTTGATGACGTCACTTTTCCATTTAACCGCTAATTTAATTGTTGGTAGACGGTATATGTGGTGGCAAATTCTTCGACGTCAAGCGCAATTCTATTAGGATATTTTTCTCAAAAATATTCTCAACTCGGATGATTAAACCATGGCTTCACCCACTTTCAATATTTTTCGTGGCGCAAGACCACTAGTCGCCAGTTTTTCGATGGTACTTTTATTAATAGTTGGTGGCTGCAGTAACGGAAGTGACTCTTCCGCTGCAAATCCAGAGCCCGAGTATGGGCCAGATTCCCCGGTGACGGACCCAAAGGCGATTGCTGCGTTGGCAGAGGCTGCCTATATTTGGAGTTTACCCCTGGAGTTTACTTATCGCTTTGGTAAATATAACGAGTTGATGACGGGTGATGTCAATACATTGGCTTATGTGCCAGCACCAGCAGCCTGGAACAATGCTGCAACTAATGCTGGTAATGCCTCGGTTCTTTACATTAATGGTATTTTGGACCTCACTGGCGAAACCGCGATTGTCTACACATTACCCAATCCATCTAACGTTTATACCGTCACACAATTCCTTGATTCATTTATCAATACCTTTGCTAATCCTGGTTCTCGGACAACGACTAACGCATCCGACCCAACACATTACTTATTGGTAGGTCCGGATTCGCAGTATGCACGGAGTCAAACTGCCACAATCGACGGCCAAACATTTCCAGTCATTGCATCTGATACCAGTCGCGCGCAGCTTCTTGTGCGAGTTTTGGCCTCTACACTAGCCCCGGCATTGGATGCAGATTCTACCTACAACGCCTTGATTAATGTTGCGTATGAAATTCGACTAAATACACTCGAAGAGTTTCTTGAATACGGTGCGATCCCCCCTAAAAATGGATTTGCTATAAAGACGCCAACGGATGAAGAGCGTACTGAAGCGGAAACTTTTTTTCAGAACACGCCAGATAATGCGCTTGATTTCTTTTCTCAAGTAGGGACATGGCTACAGATAAACAAGTTGCCAGAACGCTCGACCGGTCTTGGTGGCACTCCGATTGCCTCTCTTCCTTCCTACATAGTGCAACAGCCTGATGCAAACAGCGTTTATTACCCACCCTCAGCAGAGCAGCAGCTTGCCTTAGCCTCATTTGGACCAATCGGCTTGAGCCAGACAGGCTTCAAAATACCGGGTAATTGGGGTAGTGAGCAGCTTAGTGCGTTACAGGAAGGCTGGACCAATGGGGTTGAGTTCATACAGGCCAGGTTAGGTAGGTCTGCTACTGCGGATACAAATTGGTGGATTTACATTAATGCAGGCTGGGGGACATATCCCAATGATGTCAATGGTTACATCACTCGCGCTGTTGGCGTCATCTCGGGTGGTTTTCCCAGTCTAGTGAATGATGGCCTCTATGCGGCTCAGTTCTTAGAGGGTGGTACCGATGTCCCATTGCGTGGAGACAATGTCTACACGCTAACTTTTAGCGCAACGAATGCGAGTACTCTTCCTCCTGCTGGCCAGGAGATTGGTAATCAACCCCCATTGATGCTTAAGGCAGATCAATCTGAGGTCGGCTTTTGGTCTGTCACAATATACCAGCCTGGCAAGGGTGAAGCGGTCTGCCCCTGCGTCCCACAGGTGGGCGTTCTCAATACCTATTATTCCGAAACAACGACGAGTGTTACTCATGTTGATCCAGCTACCTCAACTATCACGGCTGAGGTGCCTTTCGGCGCATCGTTCTCCGCTAGTAGTCCAGTGCTATTTGGTAATACGGCAAGCGAGTATGGTCTGGAGCCAAATGTCGCATACTATTTGATTAAAGATCCAGATACGAACAGTGATGGGACAGTGTCCTTCCAGTTATCGGACAAATGGCTTCAAAGATTGTCTACTGCGGAGGGCGACCCAGGAACTCCAGTCCAATTTTCGGGCCAAGCAGGCTCTATGGTCACTCTAAAAGCAGGCCTATCTCCTCTGCAATATGGTTTTGTAAAACCTGTTGTTCAGTTGGGTTCGTCCGAAATTAATAAGGATATGCTAACGAAAAACCTCGATGATACGTATACGATTTGGTTTGCACCAACTTTACCCGAAGGTGCATACCCTTCGAATTGGATTCCCACACCATCGACAGACTACTATAAAAATATCTATCCCGATGCTTCCGTTTTGAATACCAATTTTTGGCCAATCTTCAGAATTTATGCGCCAACGGAAGGTAATGACACCCCATCAATTTTGCCGTGTACAGACTGCGATTGGTACGAGACGGTCGGAGGAGAACAGACCGACATCAAGACCGACAACGATTTATTGGCAACCTATCGATTCCCTATGATTATTAGAAAACCATAGCTAGATTAAGATTAGGTCGTGTTGACATGCCTCCTGCCTGTTTATAGAGCCCTGACAACCACTATCTGCCGACAAAGGAGTCGCATCCCATTAAATCACTTGCATCTAATCTTTTAAGGCGTCCAGTTGCTTCGCTCTGATTTTTGGCTAGCTTTTCTCTGTTTCTAGCAGCTTGCAGTAGCGGAAGCGGTTCATCTTCTTCTGCGAGTGATGGCAGCACAAAGCCAAATATTTTATTTATTGTGATGGATGACGTTGGAATTGATCAAATGCAGTACGCTGGTTACGGTGGTATTAATCCAGCAAGCACTCCCGTAATCGACACCCTTGTTGCCCAAGGCGTTACCTTTACAAATACATGGGCCGCACCAGAGTGCTCACCTTCGCGGGCAATGTATTTTAATGGCCGTTATTCTCCTCGCACTTCAATTAATAGTGCAATTATCCCGATAGACTTAGCCAATTCTTCGATGAATCCAAATGAGGTTACAACACCTCGAATTCTTCGTAATGCAGGTTACAAGAGTGCTTTAATCGGTAAATCTCACCTAACTGGATATGCCGTTGATTATAGCGCGTCAATTACTCTGTCCGGTTGTAAGCGTCCGGCGAACCCATCTAGCCAACAGCCACCCAATTGTGCGGTAGCAATTCGTTGATCGCACTCGCCCGCTGAGTGGGCAGCCGTTGCAGCACATCTTTCAAATAGGCATACGGATCATGACCATTCAGCTTTGCCGACTGGATCAGACTCATAGCCGCAGCTGCACGTTGGCCACTGCGCAAGGAGCCAGCAAACAACCAATTCTTTCGGCCCAATGCCCAGGGGCGTATTTGGTTTTCTACCCAATTGTTGTCGATCGGTACCGCGCCATCATCAAGGTAGCGCGTTAGCGCTGCCCAGCGTTTCAGACTGTAATGAA
>JBDNIE010000009.1:0-7258 GCA_041688425.1 Halioglobus sp.
ACTCTACCAAGTATCAATGGGTAAAAAAATTACTGCCTTTAACTTGGATTTTGGATCTTTCAGCCTTATTATCTGCTCTAGGCCTTAACGCACACGACGTGCGCAACTTTACGGAGTCAGTCATGCAAGACAAAGGTGTATATAACGCAGGTTCGGTCGGTATCGAGTCTGTACTGAGTACCAACAAGGTCCTCAAAAATACCTACATGCTGCTGAGTATGACGCTACTTTTCAGTGCGTTTACTGCGGGTCTATCTATGGCGCTGGGACTCGGCCAGGGTATGGCAATGGTTCTTATGCTAGTGGGTTTCGGTCTGCTGTTTGTCGTTCACAAGATGGCTGACACCAGCAAGGGTCTGCTTGCAATCTTCGCGTTTACGGGTGTTATGGGCGCTTCAATTGGCCCTATGCTCAGCTACTACCTCGCTATGGAAGGTGGTCCGGCATTGGTGATGCAGGCGCTGGGTGGTACCGCCATTGTATTCTTCGGGTTGTCGGCTTATGCCCTGACCACACGCAAGGACTTCTCCTTCATGGGAGGATTTCTGATGGTCGGCCTGCTGGTTGCCGTGGTGGCAATGATTGCCAATATCTTCCTGAACATTCCGGCGCTATCGCTGACGATTTCCGCTGCGGTGGTTATGATCATGTCTGGCTTGATCCTGTTTGACACCAGTCGCATCGTCAATGGGGGCGAAACCAACTATATCCGGGCAACTGTGGGGCTCTACCTCAGCATATACAACTTGTTCATCCACTTGTTAAGCCTATTGTCAGTCTTCGGTGGCGATGATTAACGCCAACCCAGGCGCAACCAAACCCCGGTATTTACCGGGGTTTTTTGTTTTGGGGTAGACTCTGGCTTGATTTATTCCCTGCTTGTACTCTCGTCTCCCGTCTCTGGTCACGGCTCCCGCACAGCAGCAGAGTTTGCGCGTTGTGTGCTTGCGCGCGGGCACAGCATACGCAGGATATTTTTTCTGGACACAGGGGCTGAGATAAGTTCAAGTCATCGTGTATTACCGCAGGATGAAACCGACCCGGCACTGGCCTGGCAGGCACTGCATGCTGAGCATGGTATTGCTCTGGAGATCTGCATCTCCTCTGCCCTCAAATACGGCATGTTGGATGATGCCGAGGCGGCTCGCCATGCGCGTTCACACGCCACTATTCAGCCCGCGTTCACTGTGGCAGGGTTGGGGCAGCTTGTTGATGCCTGCGCCCACTCCGACCGACTGATCACCTTCGGAGGATGAACGTGGCCAGCATGGATAAAAATAGCATTCTTGTTGTGATCAGGTGCAGCCCCTACGGCTCTAGCCTGGCGAAATCGTCTGTTGATGTCGCACTGGCAATGGCAGCCTTCGAGCAGGCAGTTGATGTGCTGTTTATGGGCGACGGTGTTTTGCAGTTAATGCCAGACCAAGACAGCCGCAGCAACGGGTTAAGAAATATTGGCAAACAGCTTGCCTCGCTGCCGCTGTATGACGTCAGCCAGATCTACGTCGATGAGCAAGCTGCCGGGCGTTACAACCTGAATATGACTGAGCACCGCATTAAAATCGAGCTTCTAGGCCCATCAGACATGAATCAACTGATGGTGAAATACGACCATCTGCTGGGTTTTTGACCATGGTTCTGCATACACTAAACGCCTCCCCCGCAAGCGCCGCCTTTGCAGATTGTGTCAAAGTTCTGCAAACATCCGATGCCGTAGTCTTGATGGGTGAAGGTGCTTACGCGGCTCTTGAAGGCACCGCAGCCTGTAAGGCTTTACAAGCCACGGGCGCTGAGATATTTCTGCTCGCCGCCGATGCCAAACTTGCTGGCGTGGCAACATCGGAGCCACCGATTCGCTGCATTGATATGAATGAAATGGTGATACTGACCGAACGTTTCCCACGACAATTGGCATGGTACTAATGCCTGCCCTTACCACTGACGCTTTTGACCATGAGGGATTTCTCAAAGAGTTATCGGGGTGGAATGCTGAGGTTGCGCAGCAAATTGCGACTGCGGAAAACCTTGAACTGACGCCGGCCCACTGGGAAGTGCTGCACCTGCTGAGAGCGTTTCACCAGGCGTATGACAGTTCCCCTGCCATGCGCGCGCTGGTGAAATACTGTGCGCTAAACCTGGGGCCCGATAAAGGTAAAAGTATCTACCTGATGTCGTTATTCCCCGGGTCCCCCGCCAAGATTGGCAGTAAGATTGCCGGGCTGCCAAAACCGGATAACTGCCTGTGATGACGCACTGTGCCTGATTCTCGCCTACCACCCACAAGCGCTGAACACCCGTTCGCTCCTTTCATTCGTATTCTTGGCAAGGGTAAAACGGGCACCCGCTCATTGACGCGCGAGGAAGCGCATACTGCATTTGGTATGATACTTGGTGGCGAGACTGACCCACTGCAAGTCGGCGCATTTTTGATGCTGCTGCGGGTCAAAGAGGAAACGCCTGACGAATTGGCAGGATTTGTGGAAGCCTGCCGTGAGACGATGATTGAGCCCCCGCAAAGCCTCGCTGCAGATCTTGACTGGTCTTGCTACGCGGGTAAGAAGCATCAACACCCCTGGTACATTTTGTCCATGCTATTGCTGGCACAAGCAGGACACAGGGTGCTTGTGCACGGCACAAAAGGCCATACCCCGGGCAGACTCTATACGGAAGATGCCATGCGGCAGCTGCAATTGCCGATTGCAGCGGATTGGAAGCAGGTTGCCCGGCAACTGGACGACGGACTTTTGAGTTACCTGCCACTGCAGCATTTTTGCGCGCCGCTGCAGGACTTGATGCAACTTCGATCACTGCTGGGCTTGCGTTCACCCGTGAACACCCTCAGCCGTCAGCTCAATCCGCTGCGAGCACCTGCGAGCCTGCAGAGTATCTTTCACCCTGCCTACGCGCGTTTGCACCAGGAAGCGGATAAGCTTTTGGGACAATCCCGCGCAGTGGTATTCAAAGGAGAAAGCGGCGAGGTGGAAATAAAACCACAGGCGGATACGCGAATATGCATGCTGGAACGCGGTGTAATGACTGAAACAGTGCTGCCCCGCGTGATGGCTCAGCGCGTGCAGAGCGTTGCTGAGCCTTGTGTAGAACCACTGCGGGGGTTGTGGCACGGCCTCTCTCAGGATGAGTACGGACTGAATGCTACCCTGGCTACCACAACGACTGGCCTGCTGTGCCTGACACCCGGACTCGATCTGGAAACCGCCCAACACCGCGCGCGCCAGCTATGGCAAGATCGCGACGTGTCTAAATTGCCCTGATGCCACTGTCTGCCGTACGACCCGATGACTACGCTGAACTTCTCGCTGCAAAGGTGAGTGCAGTTCGCGAGATGCTGGCGCCCTTCTCCCCGCCCGCGCCAAGCGTATACCCCTCACAGCCTACCGGCTTTCGTTTGCGCGCCGAGTTTCGGATGTGGCACCAGGGTAATGACCTCAACTATGTGATGTATCGGCGCGGAGAACCCAAGACGCCTGTCGTTATTATGGAGTTTCCGATTGCCGATCAACGCATCCAGAACATGATGCCAGCGCTGCGCGAGGCTTTACGAGCGAGTCACAGCTTGCGTCACAAACTCTTTCAGGTTGAATTTCTGGCGACACTATCCGGTGAGCTATTAGTCACCCTGGCGTACCACCGTCGACTGGATGCGGGGTGGGAAACTGAGGCGCAAACGCTGCGGACCGCGCTTCTATCAATTGCGCCGCAGCTGTCAATTATCGGCCGCAGCCGCAAGCAGAAACTGGTGATCGGCAACGACTTTGTTCAGGAAGTCTTACCCGTACACGGCAACACATTCACATACCGGCAGTACGAACAATCGTTCAGCCAACCCAACGGGCACATGAATATCCATATGATCGAATGGGCGTGTGCGCGGGCTAAGTCGCTCGGCGGCGACCTGCTGGAACTGTATTGCGGCAACGGCAATTTCACCCTGCCTCTGGCGCGCCATTTTGACAACGTAATCGCTACCGAATTATCCAAAGTCTCTATTCGAGCAGCGCACGCAAACCTTACGGAGAACGCAGTAGAGAATGTAATACTGGTGCGCCTCTCTGCAGAGGAAGTAACACAGGCAATTAATGCAGTGCGGGTTTTTCGCCGCTTGAGTGAGCTACCAAAGCCACTGGATGCGTTTGACTTGAGGACGCTATTCGTCGACCCACCAAGAGCGGGGCTTGATGCCGATACGGTAGCCATGGCCCAAAGCTTCGAGACTATTCTCTATATTTCCTGCAACCCCGTAACGTTGGCACAAAATCTGCTGGCACTGCACAAGACGCACCGTGTTGAACACCTCGCGTTGTTTGATCAATTCCCTTACACGGAGCATATGGAATGCGGCGTCTTGTTGCGGCGTATCTAGCGACCTCCCCCGCTAGCACTCTTTTTGCCGTAGTGAGCTAGTAGTGAGCTATAGGAGCAGGAAAGGAGCACCACGCCACTACTGATTCGCTAACAGCGAATACCAAACTCCAGCAAACCTCGGCTTAGCACCTCATCCAATTTGTCGTTGTCACTGGCATTGATTTCCAAATGCCTGAGATCCAGCTCGCGGTATAACTCACGCTTGCGAAACCTGCCGGACAATTGTCCAGGCTCAGCTTCTACTTCCCAACAATCGATGTAAATGTTTCCCGTCGGCACATAAAAATCGGCGTATACCAATTCTTCAGTCGGTAACGCCCGGTGACAGGCATGCGCCAGCTGCGCCAGATACAACCAGTTACAGACTCCCGTCTGCAAATACGACTGCAAGCGGTGTCCGTCGATGCCGTCATTGAGATCGGCAGCAGCTGCCGCGGGTGCAGCAAAGAGATCAGGTTCAACCTCATCGGTTGAATCTTTTGCGGGAATTTGTTTCGAGTGCCGGCCCAGCTCCCGTTGCACCACCGGATTATCGATGATTTCGTTGGGCCAGGTAACATAGAATGCACCACTGCTGGTGCTCTCTTCCTGCAAGCCGCCCCAGGTTCGACCCAGCAGGGTCAATTCCCAGCCGAGAATACTGTGGTGTTGTAAGCCGAGCTCGGCCAGCGCACGGTTGATTTGACGCGCGTGTAGACGCGGATAGTAAAGGCACATGGCGGCTGCCGTGATGCGCTGATTCGATTCAATGGCCGCCAGTAACGGATGCTGCTCCAGCGTTGCGGGCCACACTATGTAGGACCCATAGCGCTTACTCGTTTGATAGCTGCCCCCCTCAAACTCCCCTTTTGGGGTTAACACCCAGCTCGTCTCGGTGCGCTTTATCCAGCCATAGTCCTTGAGCGTGGCAAACAGTTGCTGTGCGGGTATATCCAGCGTTCTGGCCAACGCTGTGGTGGAAAGCTTGTCATCTTCCGCAGGCATCAATCAGGCTTCTGCAACCAATTCCCGATAGCGGGTTTGCAGCGCGGTATAAACCTGGTCGGCGAAATCCGCTGCACTCTTATCCAGTGGCGCCACCAACTCGACCAAATGTTCGTTGTCTTCCCTGCCCGCCCAATTTTTCACATAGCTACCGGTCTTATAGCCGTTATCTTGCCGGAAAAAATTCAGCACGTTTTTACCGACATACGCGCTGTAGAGTGTGTCGAAGTTTAGGCCTGCTGCAAGCATCAGTTCCCAGAAGTGGGCGGGAGAGAAACCTTTTGTTTGCAGGGAGTGCAAGGCCAGTGCTTCCGTCGCCTCCCTGACCCCCAAGCCTTGCGCTGTAAATCCGGCGACTTCAGTCTCGATTTCCGCAGCGATGTGCTCAGCACTTTTGCCGTCGCGAAACAACGCAGACAAGCCAAAATGCCAGATATCGATGATCTCCAGTTGCACCTGCGGCAGGTCCGACTCCTGTTTCTTCCACCACTTGTAACCATAGTGCTCGATAAGTTCGCCGCACTCGATCCATATCGCCCGGTACCACTCAAAACCCTGGTCTATCCATTGCTCATGCACACGCGCATTCATGCGGTCCTGCATGGTGAGCATATTGATCAGTGCTTGCTTCAAGCGATCACCTCGTAACGGTATTAATCTGACGGAATTGTGGCGGCAAGGCGGCAGAATAGCAGCCCAGTTGAAGAAAAAACAGTTGTGCAGGTGATGGTGCGAATGGCGGGACTTGAACCCGCATGGCCGTGAAGCCGTCAGATTTTAAGTCTCATTTTCACCGATTATCTAACCTTTTGATAAATCGCGAAATTCTGCAGTATTTCATCGTAAACCATTGTTATACCTGTATTTTAATCATTATCTTTGATTAACTTCGTCGAATTGACTTTGCCTGAAATTAACCCCAAAATGTGCACCAAATGTGCACCGGATTATCGTCAGACTTTCCCATCGCATTAAAAGCGAGTCCCGGCGGGCCGAAAATACCCGCCAAGACTCTAACTAATCTCGCTTATTGGAGTAAGTGAAATGGACATTACAGAAACCACCACCCGAGCACGCCAGCGCAGCAAGACGTCAATCCGGTTCAATCAGAAATCTCTCGATGCGCTCGCTGTCCCTCGCAGGCGTACTTATTACTATGATGACTATGAAAAGCATCTAGGGCTAACGCACCTGCCGCCGACGAAAAACTATCCAGAAGGGAAAAAAACTTTCTTCGCCCGGATGACAGTCAATGGCAAGACCAAGCGGATTACGCTGGAGAATGGTGTCTACCCTGGCATGATAATCACAACGGCACGCGAGAAGGCGGCAGCAGCCGTTACCGACGTAACCAAGGGCATTAATCCTATACAGCAGAAGCGTGCTGACAAGGCCGCGCAGGTCGTCGCAGGGCTGACCGTTGAGCAGGCCGTAAAGCTGTTTGGTGAAAAGAAGGTGCGCCGACTGTCATCCGGCGAAAAGCTCCCGCTTAAAGCGTCCACTATCAAGAGTTACAAGCACTCGATCAACGGCCTACTCGGAAAACAGCTATATACCGCGCCGATGGTTAATCTCACTGAGGACATTATCACCCGGCGCATTAATGCCAGTGAGAAGTTAGGCAAGACATATACCGCCACCGGCTGCAGATCGCTGTCGTCAGTCTGGAACTGGCTAGCCAAGCAAAAAGACTACCGCGACCAACTCCCGGCCAACCCAATAAAGCAATACGCGCTCTACAACGAAGGCTTGCACGTTGCCGCTCCAAAGCAGACCCGTATTGAGCTGATCGAATTATCAGAATGGTTCGATGCTGTCGAGCGTCTGCCCACAGAGTACGCTGATTTTTTTCTATGGCTGATGTTTACCGGCACCCGGTTCAACGAAGCCA
>JBDNIE010000155.1:0-9684 GCA_041688425.1 Halioglobus sp.
CGAGCAACGGGCCGAGCAGCAGGCGGGGCAACAGGAATAGCCCATGTTCAGCGCCTTCTTTATAGAGCGACCCAAGTTTGCGTTGGTGATCGCCATCGTCTTGACACTGGCCGGAGCCCTCTCGGGGTATATGCTGCCGGTTACCGAGTATCCGCATATCTCGCCGCCGAATATCGTGGTCAGCGGTATCTATCCCGGCGCTTCGGCAGAGGTGGTTGAAGCGACGGTCGCAGCGCCTATTGAGGATGCGGTGAACGGTGTGGAAGACATGATATATATGTCCTCCAAAAGTGCCAACGACGGTAGCTATTCCCTGATGGTGACGTTCAAGGTCGGCGCTGATCCCGACATGGCATTGGTGCGCGTGCAAAACCGGGTGAAACTGGCGGAGCCGTCGCTACCCAGCGAGGTGCGTGCGATGGGACTGAGCATCGCTGAGCGTTCTCCGGACATGCTCAAGATCGTCAGCTTTACCTCGCCGGATAATTCACTCGACTACAAGTTCATCTCCAACTACGTAAAGATCAATGTGCAGAGCGCCCTCGCTCGCGTGGAGGGCATTTCTGCAGCGAACATTCTCGGCGAAGCGGATTATTCAATGCGGCTGTGGCTCGATCCCGATCGCATGACTAATCTGGGCCTGTCAGTAGCCGATATACGCGATGCGCTACTTGAGCAGAATGTGCAGGTGGCGGCGGGAAAAATCGGCGCGCCACCGTTCGACGGCATGCTGCAGACGGAATACACACTGCAGGCAAAGGGCCGCCTGCAGGATGTTGAAGAGTTCAACAATATTGTGTTGCGCGCGCGCAACGACGGTTCTGCCATCTACCTGCGGGATATCGCGCGAGTGGAGCTGGGTCAGGCGGAGTACAATTTTTCCGGTGAAATCGACGGCCGCCCGGCAGTTAACCTCGCGCTGTACACGCTGGCCGATGCCAACGCGCTGGCTGCGGGCGCTGCGGTGGACGCAGCCGTGGAAGAGCTGTCCAGGTATTTCCCCGGTGGTCTGGATTACGTTATCAGCTATGACACCACGCGCTATGTGTCCACAGCGGTCAACCAGGTGCTGATCTCATTGCTGCAGGCGGTTGCATTAGTCATCGCCATCACCTTTCTGTTCCTCGGTAACTGGCGCGCGACCCTGGTCCCAGCCGTGGCGATACCGGTGTCACTGGTGGCGACGTTCTCTGTGTTACAGCTGCTTGGCATGTCGATCAATACGGTTACCCTGTTTGGCTTGATTCTGGCGATCGGAATCGTGGTGGACGATGCCATTCTGGTGATAGAAAACTGCGATCGGCACATGCGCGAAGACCCGACGATGACGGCTAAAGACGCCGCCCTGGTCACGATGCGCGAGGTCGGTGGCGCCATCATTGCCACCACACTGGTACTGCTGGCCGTCTTCGTGCCGGTGGCGATGCTGCCCGGCATCACGGGTGAAATGTACCGGCAGTTCGCGGTGACCATTTGTGTTGCGGTGGTATTTTCGTCGATCAATGCGCTGACGCTAAGCCCAGCGTTGTGCAGTTTGCTGCTGCGGTCAGGTGGGCGCGAGGACGCATCATGGTATCGAACGTTCCTCGCCGCCTTCGGCAAGCTCACGGGCGTGTACGACTCGGGCGTGCAGTGGGTGCTGCGTAAACTGTTGGTGGTCGGCGTCATCTTTCTGGCGTGGATGGTGGCTCTGACATTTGGCGTACTGAACACACCCACCGGTTTTGTGCCAGACGAGGATAAGGGCCTGCTGCTGGTCAATATCCAGCTGCCCGATGCTTCATCGCTGTCCCGCACCAAAGAGGTAGTAGAGAAGGTCACTGGCATCCTGAATCAGGATACGGCGGTGGAAGTCGTTACCGCTATCACGGGTTTTTCCGTGCTCAGTGGTGCAATGAGCAGCAATGGCGCCACTTTATTTGTGGTACTCAAACCCTGGGATCAGCGCACCGAACCTGAGAATCTGGCCTTTAACGTTGCCACGCGCATCAATGGGCGTGCGTTTATGGCGGTGCCAGAGGCTCAGGTGTTTGCCATCGCGCCGCCTGCGGTGCCGGGTATGGGGGCGGTAGGCGGGCTGGAGGTGATGTTGCAGGACACCTTGTCGCGGTCGCCCGCAGAATTAGCCGCTGTACTGAACAACATCATTGTGGATGGCACCCAGACGCCGGGTTTACAGAACGTGTTCAGTACGTATCGGGCCAATGTCCCGCAGTATTTTATCGATGTGGACCGTATCAAGGCGAAAAGCCTCGGTGTATCACTTAGCGAGATTTTCCAGACGCTGCAGGCGCAGATGGGTTCACTGTACGTCAATGACTTCAATAAGTTCGGCCAGACTTACAAGGTTATTATGCAGGCCGAGGCACCGTTTCGTTCCGATTTGGCAGACATGGATCACTTTTTCCTGAAGTCCTCCAGTGGTGAAATGGTGCCGTTGAACGCGCTGGTCACCACACGCCCGGTGCTGGGTCCGGACGTGGCACCGCGTTACAACCTGTTTCGCGCCGCCTCTGTGCGCGCCAATGTCGCGCCCGGTTACAGCTCGGGCGAGGCGATGGAAGCGTTCGAGAATCTTATCGCGACAACCGCGCCGGCGGGCTATCGCATGGAGTGGACCGGCATGGCTTTCCAGGAGCGGGAGGCCGGCAATACCGCGATCTTTGCCTACGCTCTTGCACTGCTGTTCGTGTACCTGTTTCTGGTCGCGCAGTACGAGAGCTGGTCCATTCCGGCGGCGATCATTCTGGTAGTGCCGATGGCGATTGGCGGTGCTATCGCGGCCCTGATGCTGTCCGGCATAGCACTCAATCTCTACGCACAGATCGGCGTGGTGCTGCTGATCGGTATGGCGGCAAAGAATGCCATCCTGATTGTGGAATTTGCCCGGCATCTAAGGGACCGCGAAGGTGCAGAGATTCTGGTCGCGGCGCGCGAGGCTGCCCACCTGCGCTTCAGGGCTGTGTGCATGACGGCGGTGTCCTTTATCCTGGGCATTCTGCCACTGGTCTTCGCCAGTGGCGCCGGCGCATTCGGGCAGCGCTCGCTGGGCATCACGGTGTTTGGCGGCATGCTCGCCGCGCTACTAGTCGGCACGCTGTTTATCCCGGGTTTTTACGCCATCGTGCAGACAGCGCGGGAGCGGGTGAAGCAGAAGCTGGGGTTTATGAGCGCAGAGTAGAACGGTACTTATCATTCAATTTGGCGCCGATCTCACAGCTTTTACTCTGGCGTCAAGGTTTGCGATAAATCGAATGATATGAGTGCCACTTTGGGGCCTAATCAAGTGCTGTTCTACTCTGACGCCAATGATCTGTTGGGCCATCTCGAAAACATTCAAGGCTACCTGGCCGCTCAGGCAAATAAGTTTTTGAGCCCCGTCAATGTTTCCTGGCCGCGATCACGGTCGGCCTCTTGCGTGTCCTGGCCGCCGCCCTGCCATTGCAGGTCGTCTTGCGGTAATTCGGCAATAAAGCGGCTGGGTTCGCAGCGGATGGTTTCGCCAAACTGACGCCGTTTCAGTGCCATGGTCATGGTCAGTGTTTGCTGGGCGCGGGTAATGCCCACGTAGGCCAGACGTCGTTCTTCTTCGATGCTGTCTTGCTCGACACTCACGCGGTGTGGTAGCAAATTTTCTTCCATGCCTATTATATACACATGCGGATACTCCAATCCCTTGGAGGCGTGCAGTGTCATCAGTTGCACGCTGTCTGGGCCTTTTTCTTCCTCGTCCTGTTGTTCCAACAGATCGCGCAGCATCAGGCGGGCGATGGCTTCGTCCAACCCCACCTGCTCATTGGACATCACGCGCTGTAAGCCATCGACCAGGAAATTCACGTTACCCATGCGCCGCTCGGCCACGTCCTCACTGGAACTGAGCTGCCCCAGCCAGCCCTCGTAATCGATATCGCGGATCATCTGGCGCACGCCCGAAACGCCGTTGTCGCCGTCGCAATTGCGCCGCACGTCGTCCATCCAACTGCGAAATTCTTGTAGGCGTTTGAGTCCTGCTTCGGACACATCATCGGGTCCGATGCGGCTGCAGGCCTGGTTCAGACTGCAGTGGCTGGCCAGCGCAACGTTGCCCAGCGCCTCGAGTGTCGAGGTGCCCAGTTTACGCCGTGGTACGTTGGCGATGCGCAGAAAAGCGTTGTCGTCGTTCTCGTTAATCACCAGGCGCAGGTAGGCCATGATGTCCTTCACCTCATTGCGTGCAAAAAACGAGGTCCCGCCACTGAGATGATAGGGTACTTGCTGCGCTTGCAAGGACAGTTCAATCAGGCGCGACTGGTGGTTGCCACGGTACAGCACAGCGTAGTCGCCAAAGCGTGTACGTTTGCGCAGTTTATGATCGAGGATTTCAGCCACTACTTGGTCGGCTTCATGGTGCTCGTCGGCGCAGCGCAGGATGCGCAGCGGGTCACCATAGCCCAGTTCACTCCAAAGCTGCTTATCGAACACGTGGGGGTTGTTGGCGATCAGGGTGTTAGCCGCCTTGAGGATGCGCGCGGTGGAGCGGTAGTTCTGCTCCAGCTTGACGACTTTCAGGCCGGGAAAGTCGTCCTGCAATTGCACCAGGTTTTCCGGTCGTGCACCGCGCCAGGCATAGATGGACTGGTCGTCATCACCCACTACGGTCAGTCCGCCGCGCAGGCCGATTAGCTGCCTCACCAGCAGGTACTGGCTGGAGTTTGTATCCTGGTACTCATCCACCAGCAGGTAGTGCAGCTGGTTTTGCCATTTTTCGAGAATCGCCGGATGGTGTTCAAAAAGGATCGTGGGCAGCAGGATCAGATCATCAAAATCCAACGCGTTATAAGCCTTCAACGCCCGCTTGTAGCGCAGGTACGCCTGCGCGCAGAGAATGTCCGCCGGGCTCGTGGCAGTGGCCAGTGCCTGCTCGGGCAGTACGCGGTCGTTTTTCCAGCTGGAAATACGCTGTGCGATGGTATTGGCCTGATCGCCCTCCGCGCCGTGTTGCTGAATCAGCAAGTCTTTTATCAGGGTGCGCGTGTCCTCGGCGTCGAAGATGGAGAAACCCGATTTTAGCCCAAGCTCCTTGCGCTCGGCGCGGATGATCCTGAGACCCAACTGGTGAAAGGTGCTGACGGTGAGCCCTTCGGCCGTATTGCCGCGCAGCAGCCTGCCCACGCGTTCCTTCATTTCACGCGCTGCCTTGTTGGTAAATGTCACCGCAGCGACATGGCTGGCGTTGATGCCGCAGGTATTGACCAGATAGGCAATTTTCTCGGTAATAACACTGGTCTTACCGCTGCCTGCGCCGGCAAGCACAAGTAATGGCCCGTCGATATACCGGACTGCTTCACGTTGGCGCGGGTTGAGTTGTGCCACCGGCTCAGCTGCTGCGCACGAGCTTGGCGACCGAACTGGTCGTTGCGGTTAACAGGCCGTCCTCGTTATAGAGCCTGCCTTCCAGAAAGGCCGTCTTGTAAGTGCTCTTGAGTACTTTTCCTTCGGCCCGCAGGCGTCCCGCCCGAGTCGGCTCGAGATAGTGGGTGCTGATCTCCAGCGAAGACACGCTGGCGATAGCGCCCTCCATTGAGGTAAACACCGCATGGCTCATTGCCGAATCGAGCATAGCGGTGACGAAGCCGCCCTGCACCACATCAACGGAGTGGCAGTAATCGGTGCCCACCACAAATTCAAAGGTACAGGTTCGATCCTGTCTATCAATGGCCACAATTTTGCCGCCCAGCATGGGGATGTACGCGGGGGCATGGGCATTAAGCACATCGATAAGTGCCCGGTCATCCGCGGTATTACTCATACGTGCAGAGGTAGGCGGTCTCTTCTGTCACCTTGAGCTGAAATTTCTCGTTCGCTGCCACCACAAAGTGCTGGCTGGCGCTATAGGTTTGCCACGCGTCGCTGCCGGGCAATTTCACCGTGAGCGCGCCGCTGACCACCGTAAGGGTCTCCTTTTGACTGGTACCGAACTCGAACTCCCCGACTGCCATGACGCCGACGGTCGCTGGTAGTGTCGCGGTTTGGAAAGCGATGGAAGCGACCTTTCCATCAAAGTACTCGTTGATCTTGAACATGCGTGTTCCTTAGTGCGTTGCAGATGAAAACAGGAGGACGATGTTCGCACCTGTGGCGCCATAAAAAAAGGCTGGCGTAATGCCAGCCTTCTCTTTAATCACCATTAACTCGTCATGACTACATCGTGAAGTGATATTTTACGTCTGTCAGCGAACGCCGCCGCGCGCCATACCTTCAGAGGTAAAGTACTTGTCGGACTTATCCACGCCGTTCTTGAATTTGCCTGGAATCGGCTTGCCGCTCAGGTTGTAGATATCCTGCAGCAGATCGTAGGCGCCATAAGCCGAGCCAAAGTCAGACTTGCGGTCGTACAGATTGACACCATAGCTGTACTGTACACGCCACAGCTGATCGCGGCCGTCATACATTTCACCAGACACTGCGCCCCAGCTGTCTTCGTCTATGTAGAATGTGCGACGGCTGTAAAGATGGCGTTTGCCTTCCTTCAGGTTGGAGTCCACAACCCACACGCGACGTTTCTCCCAGCGAATTTTTTCCGGGTTGAGAAATTTCTCGCCCAGAAGGTCTTCAACTTTGCCCTGGAATATCATGTCGTAGTTGGAGGAGGGCACGATCATCTCTTTTTTGCCAATGAGCGTCCAGTCGTAGCGCTCGGGTGAGCCGTTGTAGATGAAGGCATCGTCGTAAGTCGACGTTCCCGCTACACCGGGGTTTGGCGTGTCAAAGGACACGGCAGGTGCCAGTCGCACGCGGCGTTGGCCGACCAGATACTGCCAGGCTTTGCGGCCTTTGCCTTCGGTATAGTCAGCGCCGGGCTCGTGCACCAACAGGATCTCGCCAGCGCGGCGTGCGGGAGCGTCATAGTTGATACGCAGCATGGCCCAGGGACTCTCGCCGACCACCTCATCGGGTTTTTTGAACATGGGAAACACGGCTACGGAGGAGCCAGTAGTCGACAGCACCGCTTTGCCGTTTGAGCCGACGTAGTAGACATCCGATTCCAGCGAGGAGTCCTCAGCGTAGCGAATCATGTGGTTCCACATCACTTCCAGACCCGATTGTGGGATAGGGAAGGGCACACCGGGCAGGTTGCCGTCAACCTTTTGGCCATCTTCAACCAGAGTGGCACCGGTGGCGTTTTTCAGCGAGTTGGCGTAATACCAATCGGGCCGAATTGAGCCGCGGTGCGTTGGGTATACATGTATTTTGTACCCGTCTTTGCCATATTTCTCAAACATGGCTTGCGTGCCCACGGTAAGAAATTCTGCATATTCCTTCCAGTTGGCACCATCAATGGTATAGAGCGGCGTCTCATCGGGGAATGGGTTGACGTAGTCGTCAGAGCCGGGAACGAAATTCGCCGGCACCGGCGTTCCTTTAGGATCCCATGCGGGAATACTGCCATCCGCATTGCCCGCCATTTCCGCACCCACAGGTGTCAGGGTTTTGCCCAGTTGGGCTGCTTGCTCGGCAGATACTGCCGCCAGCGCGCTGCTAGCGACAATTGAAGTCAGGCAGAACACTGCCAGTGTCGATTTAATCATCATTATTAAGGCTCCAATCTAATAATTATAGAAAGCTAAGCAAGAGTAGATCACTCGGCGATAAATATCTACCGCTTTCCGGCGCGCCGCACGGAATAAGCCGCATGGAATGAAGGGTGGTGTCAGGCCATGCGGGCTGTGGCGGTCTCGGGGTCAAAGGAGATCTGCAACTCCTTCATAGCGTTGACAAAGAAGGATCGCACGAACTGGGGCTTATCCTTGAACCGCGGATTGCGCAGGCGGGGGATCAATTCTTCGAACATGATGTTGAGCTCCAGCCGAGCCAAATGCGAACCGATGCAGAAGTGCTGGCCAATCCCGAAGGAGCGCAGCTGGTTGTAAAGATCTGGCATACGCTCGGCGCGCGTGACGTCAAAGGCCGTCGCATCCTCGCCAAACACCGTCTCGTCGTGATTGGCGGCGTGGTAGTGCAGCAACACCTTGTCGCCTTTCTTAATCTGCTGTCCGCCCAGTTCGGTGTCTTCCAGCGCCGTGCGCCGCATGGAGATGAACGCCGTGTTATAGCGCAGAATTTCCTCACAAGCGTTGCCGATCTTATCGGGATTATCCACCAGGTACTGCAACTGATCCGGGTGTTCCATTAGTAGTCGCATGCCCTGTGCTATAACACTGCGGGTAGATTCGTTGCCGCCCACGAGGATAAGAATGAACATCCAGCCGAACATGTCTTCCGAGATCGGCGCGCCATCAAGTTCCGCATCCAGCAGCGCACTTGTAATGTTGTCCATGGGCGTGACACGGTGCTGGGCTGCCAGATTCAGGGCGTACTGAATAACTTCCAACGAGGCAAGCTGACCTTCGAGCTCGGAAATAGACATATCCGGATCATCGGCGAAGATCATGGTATTGGTCCACTCGAAGAACTTCTTGCGATCCACAAGCGGCACGCCCAGCAGCTCCAGAATAGCGATTAATGGCAGCTCCGCCGCCACTTCCTCAACAAATTCGCACTCGCCTCTGGCCGCCACGGCATCAATAATGCCGCGAGCATGCTCGCGAAACTGTGGCCCATAGGATTCAACCCGCTTTGGCGTGAAGGCGTTGCGCACAATGCGGCGCACCTTCTGGTGTTGGGGCGGGTCCATATTGATGATGGTCTGGCTGTGCATGCCGTCCACCATGTCTTGTGGGTACTCCATGGGGAAAGCGGAGCGGGCGGCAGAGGAGAACAGCTTGGGGTTTTTCGAGACGTAGTCCATTTCCGCGATGTGGGTAACAGCCCAGTAGGGAACGCCGGTAATGGGGTCCTCAAGTTTTACCACCGCGCCTGCGTCACGGATTTCCTTCAGTTGGCCATAAGGCATGCCGTCTGCGTAAGTGCCGGGGTCAACAAGGTTGGCGAAAGGGCATTGGCTCATAGGGCTCTCTGATGGTCGCGGTCATTGCGATGGTTGCGGTGGTTGCATTGGTTGCATTGGTTGCGTGGAGTGACGCGCAGCGAATGCCGGCAAACTAATAGTTAGTAATCACTAAAGATTGTGGCACAACCGCTGCGCGGGTTAAAGCAGCGATGTGCTTGAAGGTGCTAGAGGTTTAACCGGATGGACCAGGCGCTACCTGCAGTGGGCTACCGGGAAGTCAGCCATGCGCGCCAGCCGCCATAGCGACTGATATTGAGTGCTCCGGCCAAGCCGAATTCATCGCAAATAAAGCCACTGAGCCAGCGGCCATCGGCCAGCTCCACTTTGCCAATACCCAGTGGCGCTGGAATGCCGGCGACAAAACTGCCGACGCTGCTGTGCGGCAGGGACCACACCTCGACCTCAATGGCGGTGCCTTTCGTCTCATTCCTGACCATTGCCGGGCGCTTGCCATCAGCTAGCGCATAAAGTTGGTATTGAGGTGAGCTGTGGGTGCTTTGGATTAACTGCCCACCGCGCTCGGTAAGCTGCCAATTCAGCGGTTGGCCCTGCAGATGCGCGCCACAGACCACCACTTCAATGATTTCTGCGAACGATGCGGTTGGCACCACGGCGTCGAGTCCGCGCCTATGTTCGGTGGCCCCCAGCGGCAGGCCACAGTCACGCTGCAGTCGGCCTGCGAATGAGAGTAGCTTAATGTCATCAAAAGCGGCGCTGAACAGGGTCACGCCCCA
>JBDNIE010000156.1:0-5058 GCA_041688425.1 Halioglobus sp.
CGCGTGACAGCGTCGACTGACCCTGCCGACGATTGTCTTGCAGACGCCGAAGAACGCGCCTGGTCGTCGCCTATCTTTGTGGATTTTGCTCGGTCGGACACTGAATAATGGCATAGCCCTTGTAAAAGTTATCGCCATTGGGGTCTGTGCTGAAAATTTCTTACTACAGTCATTCAATTTACCCGCAAGTACTGCGCGTCAGCGATTGTGGGAATAACATATCGTTCTGAGATCGTTTTTCGCAGCAGCTACGCGCTGGGCTATTCCAAGGACTCACCGATTTCTGGTATGTTCCTAAGGCTTGAATTGTCACAGCAAGTAATACGGCTACGAATATCTAAAATGATGGAGGACGACAACACATGAACGAAGACAATGTTGCATACCAGATGTCACTGCGCTCGCGGGAGTGCCTTAAAAGCAAGGACAAGGCGCGCTGGCTGAGTATGTGGGCGCAGGACGGTATTATCGAAGATCCAATCGGCCCATCGATTCTGGACCCCGAGGGCAAAGGGCACTTCACGCCCGAGGCCAGGGAAACGTTCTACGACAACAATATCGCCAACTCGGAGATAGAGTACATCATCCACCAGACCTACACCTCTCACCTGGAGTGTGCCAATGTGGTCACGCTGAACGTAAAGATGGATATCGATGGCAAGCATTACACTCAGCAGGTGAACGGGGTATTCACCTACAGCTGCAACGAAGAGGGCAAGCTCACCGCCCTGCGCGGCTTTTGGGAATTCAACGAGGGCATGGCCACCTTTAAGGAAATTGAGGCAGCCTGACCCGCTTGCTGGAGGGCTTAAGCGTCTTGCTTAGCCCTTCAACGCCTCGGTGGTTGTGTCACGCATGACACCGCCATCAAACGTGATCGTTTTTTCTGGCACTACTTCAATGATGATCCGTACTGGCGTGTCCAAAAAAGCGACAAAGGCTTCCGGCGTCGGCGCCGGGCTATTCGCGTGGCGGGCGAAGTCCGGATAAAACCAGTCCCGCGTCTGCTGGTCCTTGTGCAGGATAGCGTGGCCCTTGAAGGTGATGGATTGGCTGACATCGTCATCGACACCGGCGCTTGAGATCACAACACAGCAGCGCGGGTCGCGGGCCAGGGCTTTCATGCGCGCGCGCTGCTCGGTCGCTGTGCACCAGATGCGATCGTTGCGCCAGATGTAACTCATGGTCACGCCCATCCCGTGGCCGTCTTTGGTGGTCCAGATAAACGTCAGCTCGTTCTGCGAAAGCAGCAATGTTTCCTGCTTTTGCGGCGTCAGCCCGTACAGGGTGACGTCGTCGTAATTTTTTACATTTTTCGCGCTCATCGAGAGTAGGTCTCCGGCAACTTCAGAATAAACAGTACGTCCTGACTGTTTTATGATAAGGTATCACGCCAACAAACTATTGCAAGCAGGTATTGCTGGGCATCACTCTGTGCGCCTGCGCGTCCAATAACAAAAGAGAGAGTATTTATGGGGCGAGTGACGGATAAGGTAGCGATTATCACCGGCGGTGCGTCTGGTTTGGGCCTCGCATCAGCGCGGCGTCTGGCAGACGAGGGCGCGACGGTGGTGATTGCCGATATCAATGTTACGCAGGGCAAGTTAGCAGCCAGCGATATTCCGCGGGCACATTTTGAGTTGCTTGATGTGACCCGTGAAGCCAACTGGATTGCCTTGATAGATAAGGTGCTGGCAGATTTTGGACGACTCGACGTGCTGGTAAACAATGCCGGTATTGTGCAACTCGCCAGCATCGAGGATACCACCGAAGAGATGTGGCGCCAGGTCAATGCGGTGGGCTCCGACGGTACGTTCTTTGGCTGCAAGCATGCACTGTGTGCGATGAAAGCGGCGGGGCGGGGTTCCATCATCAATATGTGCTCGACTGCCAGTATTCAGGGTGGCCCGGGAATCTTCGCCTACGCTGCCTCCAAAAGTGCGATTCGTGGCATGACAAAATCGGTAGCAGTGTTCAGTGTCCAGAGCGGTTATGGCGTGCGTTGCAACTCCATCCACCCTGGCAATATGCGCACACCGATGTTGCAGGGCGTGCAGGATACCGTGCGCGAAAACGATCCGGATGCGGCAGCGGCAATGGATGATGTATGGGTGGGTGAGCCGATCGACGTGGCCAACATGGTGCTGTTTCTGGCATCGGATGAATCCGCTGCCGTGAACGGCGCGGCCCTCGTGGTCGATAACACCACGACAATTACGGAAGGTGTGGTGCCCCGCTAGCGGGATACATCTTCTAATAGTCATTGACAGGATAACCACGAGAGGAACAGTCCAGTATGGACAAGAGCCAGCTGATCAGGAGTGCACTGATCGATAATTACAATCAATACGCGGAAGGCCTCGATAGCAAAAACTGGCCGATGGTGCGCGCCTGCTTCGCCGATGAGGTGTTGATCGATTATGGCAGCATCAGCGCGCCCACTGGCGACCCCACGGTGCCGCGTCGTGCGGACGAGTGGTTGAGGATATTGCAGGGGGTAATCAACGGTTTTGACATCACCCGCCACACTATTACCAATCACCGGTTCAAGACGTCAGACGCCGGGATAAGTTGTAGCGCCTATCTCATCGCTGACCATATTATTTTTGCTAACCCGGAGATGCCCGTTGTTGAGTCACAGGACGTGGTGACTGTGGTAGGTGAATATACCAATCACTATGCCGAGTTTGATGGTGCCTGGAAAATTTGCAAGTCGGCGCTGGTGGTAAATTGGTCGCATGGCAATATGACGCTGCTGGCCACGGCTATGGAGCGCGCAATGGCGCAACTGGGTAGTTAATCCGTCTTACCCGACTGGAGCCTACTTTAATTGCAGGCTCGGCGCTAAATTCAATGCTTTCGGATTGGGACACGCCGTAAATACGTCCATGTAGGCTTGAGCTCGGCTTCCTGCCTCGCACAGTCCCACCCCGAAAGCATTGAATTCACCGCCTAAGTACCACGTTGAGGCTTCAGTAAGTACGCTTCCCCTCAGAACAAACTGGCATTTGATCTAACTTGGCGGGAACCACATAGGCGTCAAAGCGAGTAGTGATTGAAGGGACCGTCTGAGGCCATGGATGGCCGAAGCGAGCCGACACGGACGTATTTACGGCGTGTCCCGAAAAGCTCTACTCGGTTTGGCGCCGATCTCGCAGCCTATACCCTAGCTTTAAAGTTGGCGATAAATAAATTGGCAGCATTTCCCTCTTACCCTCTCACTCGCTATGAAAACTGAAGACGGGTCTCTCATCCATGATCTTTACGTTTACCGCGCGCCCGATCGGACTGTTGTCCACCATTGCGCGTGTTGTCGCTAGCGCCGTGGTGGAGGCGAGAAAGCGTTCTCCATTGGGTGTCTCGCCCAGAATGATCCCCATGTCCTCCTTGTCGCGGCGGGTGACCACTGTATAAGACACAATGTCGCCACGCTGGGCGTGATCAATAAGCGGTCTTGCGGCGATGCTGTTCGCATCGACAGTAAACAGCTCATCGCTATCCCAACGGATATTCCCGGCGCGGGCAGCGTCAGACGTGAGAACCGCAGCGGCATGTTTGGACAGGAAGCCGCCATTGCCGGTGATCAGTGCCCGCGATGCTTGACCGCGCAGCTGCACGGCTACCTCTGCCAGGGCGTGTGTACAGTAGCTGTTTCCCGGGCCGCCGAAATAGGGTAGCCCACCAGTGACAGTGAGCGCGCGAGAGCCATCCGTGGCGAGACCCAAGGGTTCGCAGGCCGCGTGTACAGCGCAGGGGAAGCAACTGTAAATGTCGATCAGATCCATGTCGGCACAGGTGGCTGTCGCCATATTCATGGTTGCCTTCAGCACTTGCTCCATGGCCACGGAGCGGGTGATATCTGCGCGTTGAGAGAGAGCCTGGTCAGCGCCCTGCGCGAAAGCTTCCACGAAAATCCACTGGCGCGGGTTCACACCCAGGCGACGCGCATTACCCGCACTGGTAAGCAACAACGCCGCAGACTGGTTGACGGCGTCCTGAGCTACAAAGCGCTTCGAATACGGCAAACTGATAGCGTAGTTGTCTTGGGTGATCTCAGCCAGTGACTGCGCAGTATAGCTATGCGCCCATTGAGAATAGGGGTTAGCGGCGGCTACTGTACTGAACGGCGCCATCAGTTCAGCCATGTACTTAATGTGCTGCTCCCGCGAATGGCCCAGGCGACGCGCTTGCGCATTTTCGATCAGCCCGTATGCACGCACAGGTAACGCCACGCCGCATTCAATTTCCTGTTTCGCGACGAACATTTCCATATGCTTGCGGTTATCGAACGGGGTATCAAATTCTTCATGCCAATCGGCTTCATAGCCGTTACGTGTCGCAAAGCGCTGGTTGGCAATGGCTTCTGCGCCGGTCAGCAACGCTGTTGTTTTTTCTCCCCGGGCAATGTCCTGCAACAATTCCGCCATTATCCTTAGGGGCTCCGTGCCCCCCGAGTTGCTGTAGATGCGGTGCGACGGCGTGGCGCCAATGCGTCGTGCGACGGACTCCGGCGGGTTATTGCTGCCACCAAACGGTGATGCCCAGACTGCAGACGCGTCGGAAAACAGGCGGATAACCGCAATAGTATCGACTTCCTGAGCGCTGATACCGGCATCCTTCAGCGCTAATGCACTGGCGATCGCAGCCAGATCCATAGGCGCACTGAACGCTGGCTGAGAGAGTGGCTGCGACTGTGGCTGAAGGCGCTCAACGTGCTGGGCGGCGGCGATGATAATGGGGGTGTTGTCGGGCAGATCCTGGTGTTTTGTCATTGGAAATATGTCGCGCTTCATTGAGTGAGTGAGTGAGTGAGTGAGTAAGTGAGTAAGTGAGGTGGCGCAGGATACCGGATTAGTGGTTATGCGGTAACCAGTGAGGAACGTTTGATCTTCGGTTTTCTCGCAGATTAGGTACGAAAAAACTGATATTGACGGTATATCCAGGCGGCGGCGTGGTGACGACCTGTGAGACACAATGCTGTTTCGAGAGTGTCCAAAAGTGCGCCGACGGCAGAGCTCCAACAGACCAACGTTCTGGCTCCGAGCAACTGGATCAACC
>JBDNIE010000157.1:0-2139 GCA_041688425.1 Halioglobus sp.
ACCCGCACTTGGCGAAGAGCTTGAAGCATTTGCAGCGCGTGAGAGCGCGACACACATCGACCAACTGCGCCGTTACCGCAACGCCGTGCGGGGTTTGGATAATAACCCTGTGCGCTGTGCCTTGTTTTTCACTGCCGTCGGGCAGCTACACGTTCTCAGTGAGCTGGATCTTCCACAAGACGCCAGGGAGTCGCCATGACGCTGTTTGAAGGCAGGCCGGTGAAGCGCATTGTGATCCTGACCGGCGCCGGCATCTCTGCAGAATCTGGTTTAGCGACATTTCGCGACTCGGATGGCTTATGGGAGAAACACAATCCCATGCAAATCGCCACGCCCGAGGCATTTCGACACGACCCCGACCTTGTGTACCAATTTTATAATGCCCGCAGGGTGCACTTGCGCTCAGTACATCCCAACGCGGCGCATCATGCGTTGGCCCGGCTACAACTGGAATTTCACGGCGAGGTATTCCTCATGACACAAAACGTTGACGACTTGCATGAACGTAGCGGCAGTCAACAGACCTGCCACATGCACGGCGAACTAGACAGCATGTTATGCGTAGCCTGCAAAGTTGCGCAAACTGCGTTTGCAAACTTCGACTGTGATAGTTGCTGTCCGCGCTGCGAAGAAAAGGGGCGCTTGCGTCCCGATATCGTCTGGTTCGGCGAAATGCCCTACCACATGGAAATGATTTTCTCGCAACTTCGCAAGAGTGACTTATTCATCGCTGTGGGCACATCGGGCGCGGTCTACCCAGCAGCAGGATTTGTTCAGGAGGCGCTCTCAGCAGGCGCGCAGACGCTTGAAATTAACACGCGATTGAGCGATGTAGCCGGGTTCTTTCAGCACCACCGCCAAGGGCCTGCGACCACCGAGGTGGTCGCGCTGGTCGAAGAATTGCTGTCGGGCCAACGCTCGCTATAAACCTTGGCAGCCCTTCACGACTGGATATCTAGGCCTTCTTGAGTGACAGAGCCATCGACTCTGTAAATACAATTACAGCTTTCTGACCAGCGCTTACGTCGGTCAGCTTGTCGGGCTCCACATCCCCAATCATGTGTATCATGCCTCGAGAGTCGGTTACTATGACCACTCCCTGTTCTTTGTTCACACCGTCAATGGTGACGACAGCTCTCACCAATTGCGCCTCACCCACAGTAACTGCATCGCCCTCTTTGCTGACGAAACCCTCTTCGAGTACTTTCCACGGATCCGCCAGTTCCTCCTCCGTCGGTTCGCGCAGTTCAGCTTCTACTGCCGCCGTATAGGTGCCTATTACCCTATCTCCAACGCTGAATTCATCAAGAGAGATACCGTCTTCAGGTACCACGGCAGTGAACATGAAACCCCCATCAACGCGCAGGCTCACCTCACGCGTCTCGAGGTCAATCGCCGCGATAATGGCTTCGGCCTCTATATGAACAGCGCGCTCCATCGTCTCAGACTCGTCTTCGGCTGCATGCACAGCAACTGGAATAACCACAGTGGCTATGGCCACTAAAAAGGCCGTAGCGGTGGCTGTGCGTGTTCTTTTCAGGATGTTCATAGCCTATCTCCTTGTTTTTCTAATGGACGGCAACACGGTTGCCGGCGACGTTGCCCTATCAACATACTACCAAGCGCCCGCTCAACGCAACGCCTCGTAGACACTGTAAACCTTAGTCTTTGCTCGCTCTAAAGATATTGAACTTGGCGTTGGCAGCGCATTTTTCCACTTGTGAAAAATTGCTGCGAAACACACTGCGATAGTCGAGGTGCCTGTTTGCGACGATAAAAAGCGTACCGCCGGGCCCCAGGTGTCGGGCCGCTTGCTCTAACAGGCGACGCCCAACGAATTCATTCACTGTATGCTCCTGATGGAAAGGAGGGTTACATAGAATCAACTGTGCCCGCTCACCCGAGTAACTCTCCACGCCGTCCCCGTGGTGGAAGTGAAATTGGCCAACTGCTCCGGGAAACAAGGTGCGGGCGTTCAACTGGGCGGACGCGATGGCCAAAGCAGACTCATCACAGAACACCAGCTTTTGAGCCAGGCCCCTTTGCATTGCAATCAACCCTAGCACGCCATTGCCGCAGGCCAGATCCATTGCGGTATCAACAGGCTCCAGCCGGTTCATGTGCTCGACCAGGAATCGG
>JBDNIE010000158.1:0-4047 GCA_041688425.1 Halioglobus sp.
GCCGATCCGCAAGCGCCGTCCGGGCGATAATAGTTCCTCCGGATAGGGACGCAAGGGTGGTGGTGCTGTGTAGGGGTCGCCGGGCATTTCGCCCTGAATGGCTTGTAAAACCGTCGCGCAGTCGCGCACGGTGCGAGTCAGTGCCATGCGTGCGACCAGACCGCCCCAGGAATCACCTGCTTCGGGCCCCAGCGAGTGGCGACCGCGCGTAGGCTTGAGTCCCACGAGGCCACAGAACGCGGCCGGGATGCGAATTGAACCGCCGCCATCGCCGGCGTGCGCCATAGGCACAAAACCCGCTGCAACGGCTGCCGCAGAGCCGCCACTGGACCCTCCCGGGGAGTGGCCAAGGCTCCAGGGATTTTTTGTAGGCCCCCTTGTCAGCGGCTCCGTGGTGGGCATTAGCCCAAATTCAGGGGTGTTGGTGCGCCCCAGAATCACCAGCCCGGCTGCACGAAATTTACCCGTGAGATAGCTGTCTGTTGGCGCTATAAAACCGGCTTCTGCCAATGCCTTGTTGCCGCCATGAAAGGGATCGCCGGCAGAAAAGCCATCCAGATCCTTCAACAGAAAAGGAACACCGCGAAACGGACCGTCGGGCAGGGTGCCTCGGGCTTCCTCACGCGCCCGGTCGAAGCGTTCGTGGATCACGGCGTTGAGTGCTTCATTGCCACTCTCGATGCGAGCAATAGCGGCATCCACTAACTCCAGGGGCGACACATCGCCGCTGCGCACGAGCGCAGCTTGTGCGGTGGCGTCAAGCGCTGCGAATTCGTCTGTTGGCTGATCCTTATCGCTCATGATGATGCTCCGTATCCGGATTGTCTATTTATCGTAAAAGGCCGCGACAGATTAATGTAGTCCGCGTCACATAGGCAAGCGTACTCTATTTAGGCCACGCACTGTTTTAGCGCCGAGGTTTAGCACGGAACTTGCACGCTGTTCTATACTCCTTGTAAAGTAAGGATTATATGCTTGAGACACTTATGAAAAAGTTGTTGCCGCTGCTGGTGTTGCTGGCACTCAACACCGCTGCCCGTGCCGATGCCTGGCTGATCGATGTGAATGGTGCTATCGGCCCGTCTATGGCAGATCACTTCGTGCGTGGACTCGAACAGGCCGAAAGTGCAGGGGCAGACGTGGTTATTTTGCGCATAGACACCCCCGGTGGATTGGATACTGCCATGCGCGATATGATCAAGTCGATTCTCGCGTCCTCGATCCCCGTTGTGGCCTATGTCGCACCGGGGGGCGCGCGAGCAGCGAGCGCGGGCACCTACCTGTTGTACGCATCGCATCTTGCCGCCATGGCGCCGGGGACTAATCTCGGTGCGGCCACGCCGGTACAGATTGGGGCGCCCGAAATGCCGAAGTTGGGAAGGGGCCAGGAGAAAGACGGTGAGGAAAACGCTGGTGATGTTGCCACTCCCACGGAGCGCAAGGTCGTCAACGATGCGGTGGCCTATATACAGAGTCTGGCACAATTGCGCGGGCGTAATACCGAATGGGCCGTGCAAGCAGTGCGCGATGGCGTGAGCCTATCGGCCGATGATGCGCTAAAGAAGGGCGTCATCGAAATCATTGCGTCCTCAGTGCCCGAGTTGCTGGTGCAGATAGAGGGCCGCGCAGTGCAGGTGGGTGAGGGCGAGGTCATTCTGGAGACTGCCAATCTGCGGGTGTACAGTCATACTATGGATGCGCGCAGCGAATTTCTCGGTATCATCACTAACCCCAACATCGCGTATATCCTGATGTTAGTAGGTATCTGCGGCCTGTTGCTGGAGTTTTATAGTCCCGGTGGCGGGTTGGCCGGCATTACCGGTGGGATCAGCCTGCTCCTGGCGCTTTACGCCTTTCAGGCTCTGCCGATCAGTTACGCGGGATTGGGGCTGATTTTGCTGGGCATCGGCCTGATGACGGCTGAGGCCCTCAGTCCCAGTTTTGGCGTATTGGGGTTCGGTGGCCTGCTCGCCTTTATTGTCGGCTCGGTGCTGCTGATGGACACAGATATCCCAGCCTACCAGATTGCGTTGCCTGTGATACTCGGTGTCGCAGCATTTAGCGGTGGCGTGTTAATCATGGCGCTGGGGATGATGGTGCGCGCGCGCAACCGACCTTTAGTGACTGGCATTGAGCGCCTGGTAGGGTTGACTGCTGTCGTTGAATCTGAGCCCGGTGACATTGCGCGTGTCAGCCTGGACGGCGAATTGTGGACGGTGGCCTGCGCGGAATCGCTGGCGCCGCATGATACAGTGACTGTCGACGCCATCGACGGCCTAACGCTGCACGTCAGCAAACGCAAAGAGAGGTAAACACAGTGTTTGATTTTTCTATTATAGGTATCGTTCTGTTTCTGGTGCTTGCACTGTTGTTCGTCATGTTCCGCGTTCTGCGTGAATACGAGCGCGGCGTTATTTTTACGCTGGGACGTTTCTACAAAATCAAGGGCCCCGGACTGATCATTCTTATCCCCGTGATTCAGCAAATGGTGAAGGTCGATTTGCGTACCATCGTGATGGATGTCCCGACTCAGGATGTGATCTCACGTGACAACGTGTCTGTGCAGGTCAATGCAGTTATTTACTTTCGCGTGGTCGATCCGGAGCGCGCGATTATCCAGGTCGAAAATTACCTGGAGGCTACCAGTCAGCTGTCCCAGACAACCCTGCGTTCGGTGCTGGGGCAACATGAGCTGGACGACATGCTAGCGGAGCGCGAGCGACTGAACACCGACATACAGAGCATTCTCGATAAGCAGACGGAGGCGTGGGGTATCAAGGTCGCAAACGTAGAAATCAAGCATGTGGATCTTAACGAGACCATGGTGCGGGCACTTGCCAAGCAGGCTGAGGCAGAGCGCGAGCGTCGCGCCAAGGTCATTCATGCGATGGGTGAGGCAGAAGCGGCTGAAAAGTTGGCCGAAGCCGCCAAGGTGTTGTCCTCCCAGGATCAGGCTATACAGTTGCGCTATCTGCAGACACTGGTCGAGATCGCGGGCGATAAGAGCTCGACACTGGTCTTTCCGATTCCGATCGACCTGTTAAAGAAATTACAATCTTGAGTGCGGTCTGTGACAGGCTGGCGCCAGTGATGAGGCTCTGTGACCCATCATGAGCTGGAAGCTTTTTGGCAAGGTGCACCAATTTATTTACCGTGCCAGTGGTGGTCGCCTCGGAGCCCGCATGGGCCAGATCGATGTGGCGCTAGTGGAGACTATCGGGCGCAAGACAGGCCAGGCGCGTTGCGCGCCGATTGCCTGTTACCCCTACCGCGATTCTATCGTCGTGTCCGCCTCGAACAGCGGCAAGGAGACGCATCCGGTGTGGTACCTCAATATGCAGGCAAATGCGGATGTAAACGTGCAACTGGGCAGGGAGCATTTTCGCGCGACAGCAGAGGATGTGGTGGAAGAAGACCGCGACGAATTATGGCGGACCATCGTGCAGTTGAACAAGCACCAGGGTGAGTACCTGGAGAAAGCGCAACGCAAAATACCGTTGGTCTGGTTGCGCCGCGCCTGAAACATCGGCTCCCTACTCGTTTATGGGAGGGTCTTCGTCGGCCTCATTGCCAAACCAGGCATGCATTTTTTCCGCAGTTTTCACGCGCACATCATCATTGATATAGGCAGCCACTGCAGCGATAGCCAGAACCAGCACGCCCAGATCGTCGGCATAGCCGATGCCTGGTGCCAAATCAGTGATAGCGTCCAGCGGAATGATAAAGTAGCCCAATGCGGCGGCAATCGTGCCCTTTGCCCATGCGGGCGCTTTTTCTTCTTGAGCGGCATAAAACAGCAGCAGCGCTTCCTCAACCACTTCCGTACCGGCCGTTTTGGCGTAGCGTTTTAATTTGCTCCAGAACTTGCTCTCGGAGTAAGCGACTTCAAACCTGTTTTTCTTGTCCACGACGCAGAAACCCCTCTCTAAACAACCCTTATCCAAACAACCAGGGTGCCAGCTCTGCTCGATTCTCGACGATGATCTGCTGAGCGGTTGGATCCTCGGCGAGTTCATTCGGTTCGATATGCAGCAACTGCAATACGTA
>JBDNIE010000159.1:0-28851 GCA_041688425.1 Halioglobus sp.
AAACAGGCTGACTTGAAACAGGCTGACTTGAAACAGGAAAGTGCCATGCGACTCTTGATATTTCCATGCCTGCTAGTGGCCGTTACCGGGTGCACGCCAACGGTACAAATCAATGCGCCCAAAGAACCCATCACCATTAACATGAACATCAAAATTGAACACGAGATACGCGTCAAAGTGGACAAGGAACTGGACACCTTATTCGCCGAAGACAGCAAACTTTTCTAGGAGACATCGACATGCACTACACAACTCATTTCCGGCTGACAATCGCTACCCTGGCCCTCTCGCTAACACTGTCTCTGCCCGCCTTTGCAGTTGATCTGGAAGACGCCAAATCCTCAGGTCTGGTGGGAGAAACCAATATGGGCTACATCGCGGCGGTTAGGCCGTCAGCTGACGTCGACGCGCTGGTCGGTAGTATTAACAGCCAGCGTAAAGTGCACTATCAGGAGATTGCGACAAAGAACGGGATAAGCCTGCAGGCTGTAGAAGCGCGCGCGGGACAAAAAGCGATAGAGAAAACAGCCGCCGGCGGCTACATCAACACCGGGGACGGCTGGCTTCAGAAGTAGTTAGCGTCAGGAGACAAAGCGCGCGACACTCTCAGCGCGCTTGCAAGCCCTGCTCTCTGGCCATGTCCAGCGCCAAATCTTCTATCATGTCCTCTTGGCCGCCGACCGTTTTGCGACGCCCCAGTTCGACAAGAATGTCGCGGCTGGACAAACCGTACTTCTTGGCACTGCGTTTGGCAAACAGTAAAAACGACGAATAGACACCCGCATAGCCGAGGGTCAGCGCGTCGCGATCTATGCGTATCAGGTCATCCATCATCGGCACGATCAAATCTTCCGCGACATCCATGGCCTTGAAAAGGTCCACACCCGTTTCCACTCCCATACGTTCGCAAACCGCCAGAAAAACCTCCAGCGGCGTGTTGCCGGCACCGGCACCGAGACCTGCCAGTGAGCCATCGATTCGATTAGCGCCGGCTTCTACAGCCGCCAGTGAATTGGCGACGCCCATGGCCAGATTGTGGTGACCGTGAAACCCCAGTTCCGTCTCAGGACGCAACTCGGCACGCGCCAGCGCTACCCGCTCGGTCACATGATCCGGCAACATATACCCGGCTGAATCGGTGATGTAAACGCAGTTGGCGCCAAAGTCTTCCATCATTTTCAGTTGAATAACCAACTCTTCTGGCGGGATCATATGCGCCATCATCAGAAAGCCGACGGTGTCCAACTCATCGTATTTGGCTGCCATTGTAAGGTGCTGTTCGGAGACATCGGCCTCGGTGCAATGAGTCGCGATGCGAATGGTCGATATGCCGCAGTCGACCGCCATCTTCAGGTGATCCACAGTACCGATACCCGGCAACAACAACGCAGAGACTTTGGTCTTCTTCATCTCCTTGCAGACCGCAGTGAGGTATTCCTCGTCGCTGGCGGCGGGGAAGCCGTAGTTCACCGAAGCGCCACCAAGGCCGTCACCGTGGGTAACCTCGATCAACGGAATACCGGCGTCATCCATGCCTTTGGCAATAGTGACCATTTGTTCAATCGATATCTGGTGCTGCTTGGGGTGCATACCGTCGCGCAGGCACATATCGTGTACCGTAATTTTCTTGCCAGAAAGGTTCATTCGCTTAGTCTCTCATAGTCTTTATCAACAGTGTCTATCGCTGTAAATCAGGCCGCGCCAGGCACAAAGTTGCCCGCCAGAATTTCCTGAGCGTACATCTCCGCCGTGCGCAGGCCCGCAGCTGTCATGATGTCCAGATTGCCCGCATATTTTGGCAGAAAATCGCCCAGCCCCTCGACTTCCATATAAATGGACACGCGCTTGCCATCGAATACCGGGCCATTCTTAAGGACATAGCCCGGCACATATTTCTGCACTTCGGCGATCATGTCATGAACTGATTGGGTGATGGCGGCCTGATCCGGCTCCTCCACGGTAAGGCAGTGGATTGTATCGCGCATCATCAGGGGCGGCTCTGCAGGGTTGATAATAATAATGGCTTTGCCACTTTTTGCACCGCCCACTGTCTCGATACCTCTGGCGGTCGTGCGCGTGAACTCATCGATATTCTTACGCGTTCCGGGGCCCGCCGATTTGCTGCTGACAGTGGCGACGATCTCGCCGTAGGCGACTTCCTGCACGCGACTTACGGCCGCCACCATAGGTATGGTCGCCTGACCGCCGCACGTCACCATATTAACGTTCATGGCTTTGGCGGCAACGGCCTGTGAGAGGTTCACGGGGGGCACGCAGAATGGCCCGATGGCCGCGGGGGTGAGGTCGATCATCACGGCACCCTGCTCATTAACCTTGCGGCTGTTTTCGGCATGTACATAGGCCGATGTTGCATCGAAGCAAATTTGCACGCCGTCGGCACGCATGGTGGGCAACATGCCGTCGACGCCCTCGGCGGTGGTTTTTAAACCCAATTCGGTGGCCCTGGCCAAGCCGGGTGAATCGGCGACTACGCCGACCATCCACACGGGTTCGATCCATTCGCTGCGCATGGCTTTCATTAACAGGTCTGTTCCGATGTTTCCGGGACCGATGATTGCTGCTTTTACTTTTTTGCTCATGTTGGTTCTCTGGTTGCTGGTCTTTGTCTTTAACTAACCTCACCGGGAATGTCTGTTAGTGTATCCGGCAGCGGCATTGAATGGCACTTTCTTACGCTCAAAAGTGGCACTTAGGCAGTGAATTGAATGTTATCGGGTTGGGACTGTGCGAGGCAGGACGCCGAGCCCAAGCCCCTATGGATGGGTTCACGGCGGGTCCCAACCCGATAACATTCAGTTTACCGCCGGACTTGAAGCTAGAGTAAACTTTGTTCGTGTCGGCACCTAAACAAACTTACAGCTACACCCGCCAATACCATCGATCATCAGCGACATTTCATCCCCCGCCACCACCGGAATCAACGGCGCCAACGATCCGGACAAAATGACTTCACCCGCTTTAAAGGGAATGCCAAACTCACCCAGCGTATTTGCCAACCACGCTACTGCGGTCAGCGGATTACCCTGCACGGCGCTACCGAGGCCTTCAGCATTGAACTCGCCATTCTTGTAGATTGTCATCTTCAGGTTCGGCAGATCAAAATCGCGCGGGTCGACTTCATTCGTGCCCAGCACATAGACACCGCAGGAAGCGTTATCTGCGACGGTATCCTGAATCTTGATCTTCCAGTCATGGATTCTGGAATCGACGATTTCGAAACAGGGCATGATGGTTGCAGTCGCATCCAGCACGTCCTGCTCGGTCACACCAGGACCGACAAGATCGCTCTTCAGGCGAAAGGCGATTTCACCTTCAGCTCTGGGCTGAATCATGTTGCCAGCGATTGCGATGGCCGCCCCATCGGGATATTCCATGGTGTTGGTAAGAAAGCCAAAGTCCGGCTGAAAAACGCCGAGCATGTCCTGCACCGGCTTACTGGTAACACCAATTTTCTTGCCGACGATGCGTTCGCCGTCGCGCGTCAGCCGCTGGTTCACCATGCGCAATGCGATGTGATAAGCATCCTCGATAGTGATCGTGGGTTCGCGTTCTGTCAGCGGCGCGAGCGTCGACTGCTTACGCAGCGCTTCGTATAACTCATCGCCCAGCGCGTTGATCCGGGACTGTTCCATCATGCGTTATTCTTCCTTGGATTACCGGCACAGCAGACCGTGCGGTAATCAACCATGCTGCAGGAAATCAAGGCAGGCGCGATTAAACATATCTTCGTGCTCTACCATCACCCAGTGCCCACACTCGGTTACCAGGATCAACCGCAGGTGCTTGATATTTTGCGCCATCGCCATGATACCGTTCTCCGGCATCATTTTCTCGTCCATTCCCCAAAAGCCCAGCACAGGACACTCTAATTCGTGGAGTTTGTCTACCAGATTAGGCACCTGCATCGTTGCCATCACATGGCCATTCATTATCTGCATGATCTGCATCCGCTCCGCCACCAGTTCATCGGTCGCGTATTTAGGGTCGTGCATCAACCCGGTGGCAAACAGATCCTTCATCACAGCGGGAGTCACCGGCTCACCGGAGCCGAACACTTTGAACACCTTCTGCATGCCCGACATTTGCTGGTACTCGGGCAAGTCGCTGAGGCCACCGGGCGCCATCAGAATGAGTTTGTTCACGCGCTGCGGATACGCGAGCGCCAAACCCAATGCGATGGCGCCACCCAGCGAATTGCCGATAAGTGTACATTTCTCCACACCCGCAACATCCAACATCTGCACGACGCATTCGACGAAGAAAGACAGGGGATGATCGACATCATCGGGCTTGTCGGAAAAGCCGTAGCCTATATGGTCGGGAATTATGCAGCGGTAGCCGGCATCGACCAGTGGCGGATAGTTACCCTTGAAATTGCTGTAACCACTAGCGCCCGGGCCGGACCCGTGCAAAAACACCACGGCCTCACCCTGCCCTTCATCCAGATAATGAATGCGGTAACCATTAGCGCAATCAGCATAGTTACCCTCTGGCAGCAAACCTTGCATTTTCATACCATCTCCTGCCGCAGGCAGCGCAACTTAAAGTGCATAGTCAGCATTCTCCTCACCAAACAGAACGCCGCCCATGTTGGATGCAAACGGTATGGAGTGATTCGCAACATGCGCCTGGCTAGCCAGAATGTCCAGGTGGAAATCCAACAGGTTGCTACCCACCCGTATACCGCCACTGCCAGAAGCCTTGAGCATTTTGGTGGACAGCTCTACACAGCGGTCAGCGACTACGGCAGAATCGTAGCGATAGCGAATCCTGTCCTCGATCGGAATAGGAACGCCAGCACGACAGCATTCCATCATCTCATCAAAGTTGCGAATCATGGTCAGCTTCATTTCTTCGAGGGCCGTTTTGACTTCGGCCGCCAGCACGCGCGCGAAGGGGTCGTTCTTCATTTTATTGGGGCCAATCTGGCGCGTTTTAGCCACTTCGATAAAGGCATCCAATGCACCGAAGCAGGCGCCCAGCGTGGCAGTACAAACGGCCCGCACAAACACCTGCATAAACGGCATATGGTACAGGGCTGCAGAATTCACCGCATTGCCGGGGTTGTCACAGAGGAACCCGTCCATCGATTTGTGCGTGCGGTGTTCCGGCACAAACACATCATCGACGACTATGTCGTGGCTACCGGTGCCCTGCAGCCCCACCACGTTCCAGTTATGAACGATGTCATAATTATCGATAGGCAGAAGAAACGTGCGGTAATTGGACATGTCAAACGGCGCTTCAGGCGTTGGGACGACCGCGCCGAGGAACGCCCATTTGCAATGTTCGGAACCACTGGAAAAGCTCCAGCGACCACTGAGACGGAAACCACCCTCCACCACTTTCACCTTGCCCACCGGTGCGTAGGAAGAAGAGATCAAAACAGTCGGATCTTCAGCCCAGACATCCTGCGCGGCCTGATCATCAAACACTGCCAACTGCCAGTTGTGAACGGCGATAACACCCAGTATCCAGGCGCTGGAGGGACAGAATCGAGCGACCTCGATGCCCACTGAGTAGAAAACCTGCGGGTCCATGGCATAGCCACCCCATTGTTCTGGCTGCAATATCTTGAAAAATCCGGCTTTGGCGAATTCGGCCACGGTTTCATCGGGCACGCGCACATCCGCTTTACAGCGGGTACGACGCTCTGTGAGCGCGGGACCCATGGCCCTGGCAGCATTGATCAGTTCCTGAGCCCTCGGGCTCTCTAATCCATAATTATTCATATTTGACCTGCCTCGTAGTTATCATCCCGAATTGGGTGCCGATCTGCGACGTAGTAACCCCAAACACTGTATCACTGTAGGGCTCAAGAATGGGCTACGCATCCTCCATTTGGGGTATCGGCACTACTATACAACCGCATCACCGAAGGTGGTGGGATCGCCAAAAAACGCCCGATGCGATATCGGTGCATTGCCATTGGCATCCACCAGGCCATATTCCTGGCCAAGTTCTGCCCCAATCAGCACCTTGCCGCTCTTCTCCATACGCGCGGGATCGCAGGCCAGCGCGGCGATGATATGACCGGTGAACTCGGGTGTTTCGGCTGTCGCCACCAAATCGGCGTATTTCTCTGGCTCCGCATCAAATACACGTCGCGTGCGCTCTGTCAGGAGCAGGCCCATCCAGATGGATACCACGGCAATATTGTGTGGGCGAAAATCGACCGCCATATCATGAGACATTTTATCCACGGCCGCTTTACCCGCACCATAAGCAGGGCCGTGCATATAGATGCGCCCCCCAAAGGATGAAGTGTTGACGATAAGCCCCTCGCCATTGGCCAGTAATAGCGGGGCGGCGTACCATGCGGCAGTGTAATGCGAGCGCATGCCCACTTCCCATAGCTGCGTCAGCGCCAGCGGCTTCTCCCAGAATGGCCCGGTTTGTGTCAGTGCGTCATGCAGGCTGGTGGCGTTGTTGACGAGGATATCCAGTTGCCCCTGCTCATCGGAAACCCGCTCAAATAGCTGCCGCACCTGCGCCTCATCAGCATGGTCGCAATACACCGCAATACCATTCCCGCCTGCAGCGCTCACCGCATCAGCCGTGGCCTGCACGGTGCCGGGCAGCGGCGCATCCCCCTCCAGGCGCGTGCGCCCGGTGACATACACCGTCGCGCCGCTTGCACCCAGCGCAAGTGCGATGCCCTTGCCCGCGCCACGGCTGGCTCCGGTGACAACCACAACCCGATCTCGAAGCAGTCCCATACGCTATACCTTTACCTGAGTCATACACTTACCTAGTATCAATGCCTCATCCTAAATGCACCGGCGCACTGGGCCAAGCGGGTTTGCCCGCGTTGTGGCCACTTTGTTAGGCCAATGGAAGAAAAATGACCACACACCGCAGGGCTAAGGGCCGACTGATGCCACTGGCCTTGTCTGTCTATATGACGCTGGGCGGCGTAATCACCGTCGACGCCCGTGACAGCCGTCAGGTTTTCTCCGGCGAAACACATACCTGGCTGCGCGCTATAGGAAAACTGCAAGTGCCCGGACAGCGCCCTATCGATGGCCGCACGGCTCACTATATTGAGGACTGCAGTGCCACGCTGGTCGCCCTCCCCGATCGCAGCACTGCAAATACACTCATTACCGCCTGGCACTGCCTGGAGCGGTATGGCGACCTGAGCAGGCCGATCCTGTTTTGGGTCACGTCAGTCTCTGGCGAAACTCTTCAGCGCGAAGCCTACCGCTTACAGGACGGCGGCGGCATGTATGCAGATTGGGCAATCCTGCGCCTGCGCGACCCCATACGCTCCGATCAAGTCGCTGCGCTGCCTATTCACCCACAAGCTGCGGACCCCGAACGGCCCATCGTCATGGCCGGGTTTTCCAAAGACAAAGGTCTGGGCGCGAGAGGACTCACACTCACGTACGACCCCCTTTGTGCCATCACCGCGCAGAACAGGGATATCGCAGACACCACCTGCACCGCGTTCAAGGGCGCCTCAGGCGGGGCGGTCGTGCAGTTATCAGAGGGCGGAAAGCCAAAGGTATGCGGGGTGATTTCACAGGGCAACGGTAAGGGCCGGAGTACTTTTATACCCGTCAGCGGATTCAGAAACGCGCTGGATATTTACCTGCAATAGACTACAGAATGCGCAGAGTTGAATGGTACTTACTTTAGCTTCAGGACCGGCGCTACATTGAAGGGTATCGGGCTGGGACCCGCCGTGAACGCCTCCATGGGGGCTTGGGCTCGGCTTCCTGCCTCGCACAGCCCCAAACCCGATACTCTCCTGCAATTCACCGCCTGAGTGCCACTTAGAGGCTTAAGTAAGTGCGATTCAACTCTTGCCCCATTTTAGCGCTTCTTGCTGGCGAGCCGGTGGCGGCGCACCGACGTGCGCTGCGCCGCGCTGCGCTGCGAGCTCGACCTGCTTCTGGCGCTCCCTGAAACGCAGTGCCTGGTCTTCCGTCAAACTGTCAAAACAGTATAGGCAACAGACGCCGAGCTCATACGTCAGCGCGTGTTTATCCTCGTCAGTAATGGGATGGCGACAGCCGTAGCACTGATCATACCGGCCTTTCTCCAACTGATGATCCACCGCCACGCGATTGTCAAAGACAAAACACTCGCCCTCCCAGACACTGTCTTCGGGTGGCACCTCTTCAAGGTATTTGAGTATTCCACCGCGCAGGTGGTAGACCTCGTCAAAACCTTCATTAAGCATGAAGGCCGAGGCTTTTTCGCAACGAATACCGCCCGTGCAAAACATGGCGATTTTCTTGTGCTTCGCAGGGTCGAGATTGGCGCGCACATAGTCCGGAAACTCGCGGAAATTGCCGGTACGTGGATCTACGGCTCCCCTGAAACTGCCGATGTCACATTCGTAGTCATTTCGGGTATCGATCAACAGTACTTCGGGGTCGTTGACCAGCTCGTTCCACTCAGTCGGCGTCACGTAGGTACCCACCCGCAAAGTAGGATCCACCCCGGCAACACCCATAGTGACTATCTCCTTTTTGAGCTTGACCTTCATGCGATGAAACGGCACATGGTCGTCGTGTGATTCCTTGTGCTCAAGATCTGTAAAACGCGGATCACGGCGCAGGAAGCCCAGCACCTCGTCCACCGCCACTCGCGTGCCGGCAATAGTGCCATTGATGCCCTCTGGCGCCAGCAGCAGTGTCCCGCGTGTACCCGCTGCCAGACAGGCATCCAGCAGCGATTCACGCAGCGCGTGGCCATCATCAATGGCGACAAATTTGTACAGCGCGGCAACAACAACTGAATTCATAGCGGATCCGAACGGAACTTAGCTATATCAAAAGTGGCACTTAACTCGCCGCCGATCCTGCACATAAAGTCGATGCCATCCATACCTGATCCTACTTACCGTCCGCTTTACTACCGCCAAGGCAATCTGGAGACGCCGGTGCAGCCTGCTCACGCTGCTGCCACTCAGCAGGTGAATACGTATGCAGTGCCAGGGCGTGCACAGGCCCTTCAAGCTGCGCCGCCAGAGCGGCATAGACCTGCTGATGGCGCGCCACGCGCGACCACCCGTCAAAATTTGCGCTGACCAGCACCACACGAAAATGCGTCTCCGAGTTGGGTGGCACGCTGTGCATATGACTTTCGTTGGCCAAGTCCAGCACCACAGGGGCAAATTGCGCCTGTAACTGCTGTTGAATTTCCTGCTGCACTGTCATAGGAGCACCTGCCGATAGTGAAAACCAAGGCATAATTATAACCAAGGTATTGACCCGGGGACAGCAAATCGGGGACACCGCGCCGTCAGTGTTACCGCACGCGTCGGCTCAGGCGAAACTGCCCCGGCGTCTGCAGCGTCCATTTTTTAAACGACCGGTGAAATGCACTGGGATCGGTGAATCCCATCTGCAGGGCAACCTCACTGATCGACAGCTCCGGCCTGTCCAGGCACAATTTGGCCGCTTCGCAACGCGCTTCATCCTTGAGCTGCTGGAAAGTGGTGCCCTCTTTTTTCAGCCTGCGCCGCAGCGTTGGTGCTGACATATTGAGCGCGCTGCTGATCGTTTCGAAACCCGGAAATCCCTCGCTGAAATCGTGTCCTATCATCGCTTTTACCTGCGCTGAGAGATTCTTGCCCTCGGGATTACTCTCCATCAACAGTAACTGATAGGGCGCCGTACGCAAAAACTCGCGCAGCGAATGCTCAGTATGCACCAGCGGCCATGCCAGGCATGCACTGTCAAAATACAACAGATCGTTCACTTGATTAAAGTACAGTGGGCAACCGAATAGATCCTCGTATTTCTCCAGACGTTGCGGCGTGTCACCGCTGAAGTCCACCCGTTTCAGTTCTATCGGCCTGCCGCACAGCCACCCGAAAAAGCGGTGCCACAAAGACAATCCATAAGCGTCTGCGGCCTCCACACGAGGCCGACCCTCGCGCATCATGGTGCGATAGCCCACCCGGGCAAACTGGTCACTAAAATTGGCGTATAGCTGACTGCGCTCGTCAAAAAATGTGCGGTAAAACTCTGAAGCGCGCTGAATTGCCTCACCCAGATTACGGCACGAAATAATGCAATAACACATCATACGGAATGCCCCTGGGGCAACCAGTTCGCTACCGGTAGTGCCAAAGGTTTCATCCTGCAACAGGCTGAGCACGCTCTGGTAGATTCTTGAATACTGCATGGCGCTGATCTCGCTCCGGTAAGCAGGATCAGCTTGATCCAGCGGATCAAAATCGAGACCGGCACCACTGAGCACGGCGCTAAAATCATAGCCCTTGTCACCGACCATGCGCAGTAAAGTTCTAACAAATCGGGTTGGAACGCGGTCGCTCATAGCCAAAGGGAGTCACATTTAAGGGGCGCTCATGTTATCAGAAGCCGCAGCAGGAGGTCAGCCTGAGATGGCTGTTGTTTACCACCCAGGCAGAGACAACGGCAGGCCCGGCACGCGAGACCCGAGCGAATCGAAGCGCTATACTGGGTGCGAAACTGCGACAGAGGCCACCCAATGGAAGAGCGCTACGACGTATATTTCGCGGGACAGATAATCGATGGCCACGATCCGGCTGTGGTACGCGAGAAGCTGGGAAAAGTATTCAAGGCCAACGAATCCGTCCTCGACAAACTGTTCAGCGGCAAACCCCAGCCGGTCAAGCGCGACTGCGATAGCAGCACCGCAGCAAAGTACAAGCGAGCACTGGAAGGTGCTGGCGCTGTGCCGATTATCAAGCTTGCGGCCGAGGCAACGCAACATCCGACGGCAAAAACGCCTGCTAGCCGTCCAATGAGCGCGGCAGAAAAAATAGCGGCACTGGCGGCAGCGCCGGACAAGAACGCCTATCAGAAGGCCGACGCAAGCATCCCGTCCGCAGCGGCACAACTCGATACCGCCGCTGACACGGGCAGTATTGCACTGGCACCACCGGGTACCGAAGTACTGCGCATGGAGGAACGCGCCCAACCCGTCATCCGCCATGTGGACACCTCCAAACTGGCAGTAGACGCAACGGCACAGCGACTCTCACAAGAGTCACCACCACCACCGCCAGCCCCGGATACCCAGCACCTGAGCATGGGAGGCGTGGGAGAGACCATTCCCAATCTGGCGTCGTCGCAGACACCACTTACGCCCGATATAGCAGGCATAGCGCTGGCAGAAGCAGGTGTGGACTTCAGCGATTGCGCCGCGCCCAAGCCGCAGGCTCCAGCCGTGGATCTTTCCCATCTGGCCGCATTGGCACCAGGTGATATGCCGGCGGAAGAGCAGCAACGCAGACCCATACCAGTTGCTACGCCAAGCACCGACCATATTTCGCTGGAAAACTGAAGACAGGTAAGGGAATGGCAGTTAATAAAGCCAAAAAGTGGCACATAGGCGATGAATTGAATGTTATTGGGTTGGGACTGTGCGAGGCAGGACGCCGGGGGCGGCCTTCCGTAGCCCAAGCCCCCATGGATGGGTTCACGGCGGGTCCCATCCCAATAACATTCAATTTATCGCCGATCTTGAAGCTAACGTATAAGCTGCAAGATTGGCGTCAAACCCAGTAGGGCTTTTCGGGACATACCACTTCTTTAAGGCAGCGTGACTCGCACCTGTAAGCCTGGATTATTGCTTCCCATGTCCACAGTGCCATGGTGGTATTGCGCAATCGCCTGCACCAGGCTCAAGCCAAGTCCATGGCCTGGCTGCTCCGTACGACTGGATTCCACGCGGTAGAAACGCCGAAATACATTTTTTCGCTCGACGAAAGGAATGCCCGGCCCTGAATCGGCGATGGTAACGGTGTGCCCTGCGCCATTAAGACCCGGCCGCAGTCGCACGCTGATTTGCCCCCGATCGGGCGTATACTTGATCGCATTGTCGAGTACATTGGCGAACATCTGGAACAGCAGGTCAGCTTCGCCCTTGCAGGTCTGCGGCTGCAACGCGTCCAGTTCCAGCGCAATACCCTGCTCCTGTGCCAGCGGCTCATACAATTCCACCACGTCGTGCAACAATGCGCCCAGCTCCACGTCAGCGCCGCCGGTGAGGCGACTGCCCGATTCGAGCGCAGAAATGCGCAACAACGCATTAAAAGACGACAACAGTTCGTCGCATTCACCAATAATTCGATCCAACTGCGCGCTGGCAACAGGCGTCTTGCGGTCACGCAGCTGGCTGAGGTCATTGCGCATGCGCGTTAACGGTGTGCGCAAGTCGTGCGCGATATTGTCTGAGACGCGCCTCACTCCCTGCATCAGGGTTTCCATTTGCTCAAGCATCTGGTTCATGACCATCGCAAGCGCGCGGAAGTACCCCGACTCTCCCTCTACCTTGATGCGCTGGCCCGGACCCGCGCGCACAATTCGAGAAATTTCCCGATTTAGCAACTCTACCTGATCGAGGGCGCGGGCCGCACTGAAGAATCCACCGATGATCCCCAGGATCAAAGTGGCTACCATCACCCTCAGCAGCGTTTGAAACACCCACTCGGCGCGCTCCACAATATCAGCGTAATCACGCGCCACCATTGCCTGGTAGCCATCTCCCAGATCTGAGGGGCGCGCCAGGAATTCCACATCGATGGATTCGCCCCAGTTTTGTACGCCCATCTCAAAACCCAGCCAGCCGTCATTGAACTCCTGGTAGCGTGGCGCAGCGGACAGATCTCCGGCCACTTTTACCCCGGACTTATCCGTGACCAGATAATAAAAACGATTGACCGAGGGCGACGCCATCCGATCCGTCACATATTGGTCGATACCCACAAGTCCCTGCCCACGATAGACCACCTCCAGTGTCTCCAGCTCCTCGACCACACTGGCACCGAGGTCTCGAAATGACGTATAGCTAAAGTAGAGGTAAAAAAGGCCTTGCAGGAGAAATACCGTGGCGCTCAGCACGGTGACATATTTTACGATGTAGCGAAACGTAAGACTGTTGACGACTTCTCGAATTTGCACGACGGCGCTCAGTCACCCAGCTCGGGGCCAAGCCGATAGCCGGCACCGCGCACAGTCGAGAGCAGAGGATGCTCGAAATCCCTGTCAATTTTCTGCCTCAGACGAGAGACATGCACATCGATGACATTGGTTTGCGGATCGAAATGGTAGCCCCAGACATGCTCCAGCAACATCGTGCGGGTAACCACTTGCCCCGCATGGCGCATAAGATATTCGAGCAGCTTGTACTCGCGAGGCTGCACGTGGATCACGGTCTCACCGCGCTGGACATGCTGTCGCAACAAGTCCATCGACAAGTCTCCTACCGCCAGCCTGGTCTGCGCCTCCGCGCCCGGCAAGGTGACGCGCCGGTGCAGCACTTCCAATCTTGCCATCAACTCGGCCATGGCAAACGGCTTTACAAGGTAATCATCAGCGCCACTGTGCAGGCCCTGCACCCTGTCATCCACATCGCCGAGCGCACTCAATACCAGTGCCGGGGTGTTGTCCCCGGCCTGCCGCAGGGTCTTAATAAGAGTCAATCCGTCCATTCGCGGCATCATGCGATCGATGACCATCACATCATAAGCAGCAGCGGTCGCTGCCTGCAGCCCCGCCTCGCCGTCACTGGCATGGGCGCAGGTATGGCCGGCAGATCGCAGCTCGGTGACGATGAACTCACCGACCTGTTTATCATCCTCCACGACTAATATGTTCATGCACAGGCCCCCTAAAATCGGCCATCAATGTAGCATGCGCCTCGAAATGGCCTCAATTTACTTTTCGTTAATCCTGACGGGGGGAAAGGCGCTGTCTTGAGCTGCTGGATCGGCGTCCATTAAGCGTAAAGCAATGTCATTCCTTGCGAGGGATAATGCTAGACTCTCGCGCATGACAGACACCCCCCCTACGTCCTTCCCTTCCCCGTCACTGCTGCGCCGACTGGCCGCCATGCTGTACGACGGGCTTTTAGTAATAGCGCTGGTCGCCGTGGTGAACACCGTCGGGCTGCTGGTCATGGTGCAGGTGACATCGGGGGAGCAAGAGGTATTACCGCCCTATCTGGTGCGACTGCTCACAGTATCCAGTATCTTCGGTTTTTTTTGTTTATTCTGGTTAAAAAATGGCCAGACATTGGGAATGCAGGCGTGGCGCATAAAACTGGTCGATTTTCAGGGCGGGCCGCCTACATTTGGCAAATCGCTGCTGCGCTGCGGCGGCGCAGTCCTGTCAACGGCGTGTCTGGGTCTCGGTTACTTATGGTGCCTTTTTGACCGCAAAAAACGCTATTGGCATGACTATATATCTCGCACCGAACTCATCCTTCTACCGCAATCATCGCGTGGGAAAGACGTCTGACATTTATCCTTGCTGTGCGCACTAATTGCCCACCATTCACTATTTTCGGTTCAGTTTGAAGGCTGCTCGTCATAGACTAGTGTGCTTTCATTTCACAGAGGAGTTTCTATGTCTGCCATGACATTTAGCGCGCGCGACGTTAAAGACGCCGCTTCCGCCACTACAGAATGCGCGATTTTACCGATGTTTCACGATGCCAAACTGTCAGGCGCCGCGCTGACACTGGACCAGGCCTCCTCCGGCGCCATCAAGAGCGCGCTAGCGCTGGGCGACTTCACAGCTAAATCTGGCGAGTCGCTGATGCTACCCGGCGTTGGCAAAATAAAGCGCATACTGTTACTTGGCTGCGGCGAGGCGAAGAAATTTGATCGCGCGGCAGCCAGAAAATTAAGCCAACAGCTATACCGTGCCCTTGAAACCAGGCAAGCTGGCGATGCGCTGCTGCATCTGGCGCCGCTGGCGTTGAATGACACGGAGGCCAAGTGGACGCTGGCCTACCTCGCGCGCCACCTTGTCGTCGGCAGCTACCGCTACACTGCGACAATTACCAAACCCAAAACAGCTTTCAAGCTGACGCGACTGGTAGTCAATACTTCTGATGCCCTGCCCGCGCGCGCCGCTAGCAGCGCTTTGCAAGAGGGCCGGGCAATCGGCCTGGGTGTGAATGAAGCGCGCAACCTGGCGAATCTACCCGGCAATATCTGCACACCTGGCTACTTGGCGCGTGAGGCCCGAAAACTGGCACGCAACCACTCGAGCCTCAAGGTCACGGTACTTGAAGAGAAGAAAATGCGTGAACTGGGCATGGGCTCCCTGTTGTCTGTTTCTGCGGGTAGCGACCAGCCCGCCAAGCTCATCGTCATACACTACAAGGGCGGCAAGGCTTCCGACAAGCCTTACGTGCTGGTGGGCAAGGGGATTACGTTTGACACCGGCGGCATCTCGCTGAAACCGGGCTCCAAAATGGATGAGATGAAATTCGATATGGGCGGCGCGGCTAGCGTTTTTGGTACCTTCCGCGCGATTGTTGAACTCGAGCCATCGATCAATGTTGTGGGTATCGTTGCTGCCGCCGAAAACATGCCCAGCGGTGGCGCGACCAAACCCGGTGATGTCGTCACCAGCATGGCGGGTAAAACCATCGAGGTACTGAATACGGATGCTGAAGGGCGACTGGTGCTGTGCGACGCACTCACCTACGCAGCGCGCTTTAAGCCCGAGACAGTCATTGATATTGCAACGCTTACCGGTGCCTGCGTGGTGGCACTGGGGTCGCACGCGAGTGGTCTGTTCGCCAATGACGATGCGCTGGCAGAGGATTTACTGGCTGCGGGCGCCGAAACACATGACCGCGCCTGGCGTATGCCGTTATGGGATGACTATCAAGAGCAAATCAAAAGCAACTTTGCCGACCTTGCCAATATCGGCGGGCCCGGCGGAGGCAGTATTACTGCAGCCTGTTTTCTGTCGCATTTCGCGGGTGACTATCGCTGGGCACACCTCGATATTGCCGGTTCAGCATGGGACAGCGCACCCAAGGGCGCCACCGGTCGCCCGGTTGCGCTGCTGACGCGTTATTTACTGGACCGCGCGGGCTAGTAACAATGACGCTGGTGGGGTTTTACGTGGTGCAATCTGCCGCGCCGGGGCAACGCCTGCATGTGGCCGCGCGCCTGGTAGACAAAGCGTTTCAGCACGGACATCGCATTTTCATTAATGCCGTCGATGAAGCGCAGGCGAGCGAGCTTGACGAACTCCTGTGGTCCTTTCGCCCCGCCAGTTTTCTGCCGCACGGGCTGCTCGGGCAAGAGCACTCCGAGGCCATTGCTATCGGCTGGGGCCAGGAGCCGGAAAATCACAACGACCTGCTGATTAACCTGCGGTTAGAGATTCCACCCTTTTTCAGCCGCTTCCAACGCGTTGCGGAGGTGGTCACGCAGGAACCGGACAGTCTCGCCGCACTGCGCATTTCATGGCGATTCTATAAAGAGCGCGGCTACCAGTTGGAAAAGCACGACCTGTAGATGTCTGTTATGTTCAGTCAGATTCGCCCGTCGCGCGGACACTTGCAGCGGCACCAGAGCATCTGCGTTCCGATGACTGCCGGTCTGCCGTATAATTCACAGTCTTTCCGCCTGATGCCCTGCGGCCGGCGTCACACTCAACAATACCCGGATTCACCCCTTTATGGATAAAACATTTAAACCCGCTGAACTCGAGACCCGCTGGTACGACGAATGGGAAGCCAAAGGTTATTTTGCGCCGCAGGGTGGAACCGAGGCTTACAGCATTATGATTCCGCCACCCAACGTCACCGGCAGCCTGCACATGGGGCATGGCTTTCAGGAGGCCATTATGGATGCCCTGATCCGCTATCACCGGATGCGCGGATACAACACGCTATGGCAGGTGGGTACCGATCACGCGGGCATAGCGACGCAAATGGTGGTCGAGAGGCAACTCGCCGCACAGGGCATCAGCCGTCACGACCTCGGGCGCGAGAAATTTATAGAGAAAGTGTGGGAGTGGAAAGAAGAGTCGGGCGGCACTATTACCCGGCAATTGCGCAGATTGGGCTCCTCGCTGGATTGGTCGCGCGAACGCTTCACTATGGACGAGGGACTTAGCGCTGCCGTGCAAGAAGTGTTCATTCGCTTGTATCGAGAGGGCCTTATCTACCGCGGGCAGCGACTGGTCAACTGGGATCCGGCGCTGCATACCGCGATTTCGGATCTGGAAGTCATTTCAGAAGAGGAGCAAGGCCATCTATGGCACTTCAATTACCCGCTCGTCGGCGGCGAGGGCCACCTCACCGTTGCAACGACACGCCCTGAAACCATGCTCGGTGATGCGGCTGTCGCGGTCCACCCTGATGATGAACGTTACGCCCACCTGATCGGCCGTTTCGTGCAGTTACCCTTGTGCAACCGGGAGATTCCGGTCATCGCCGACGACTATGTCGACCGTGAGTTCGGCACCGGCTGCGTGAAGATCACACCCGCACATGATTTCAACGACTATGAGGTTGGCCGCCGCCACGGCCTGCCAATGATCAATATTTTCACCGATGATGCGGCCATCAACGACGCTGCGCCCGCTGCTTATCAAGGGCTCGACCGCATGGAGGCGCGACAGAAAGTAGTTGCCGACCTAGACGCGCTCGGCTTGCTAGACAAAGTTGAAGACCACCGCTTGAAAGTACCGCGCGGCGATCGCTCAAACGTTGTTATAGAGCCCTATCTCACCGACCAGTGGTATGTGGACGCCAAGGAACTGGCCAAGCCCGCGATCAAGGCCGTTGAGGACGGGGATATTAAGTTCGTACCGAAACAGTGGGAAAACACATACTTTGCATGGATGCGCGACATACAAGACTGGTGCATCAGCCGTCAGCTGTGGTGGGGCCATCGCATACCAGCCTGGTACGACGACGATGGGAAATTTTACGTCGGCGAGGACGAGGCCACGGTGCGCCGCGACAACGCGCTGGCAGACAACATTACACTGCGCCAGGATGAAGACGTACTCGACACCTGGTTTTCATCGGCGCTGTGGACGTTTTCCACGCTCGGCTGGCCAGAAGAAACCGATGAACTGGCAATGTTTCACCCAAGCTCCGTGCTGGTCACCGGGTTCGATATTATTTTCTTCTGGGTCGCACGGATGATTATGATGACCCTGCATTTTCGCAAGGAAGTGCCATTTCACACCGTGTATGTTCACGGTCTTGTGCGCGATGCTGAAGGGCAGAAAATGTCCAAGTCGAAGGGAAATGTCATAGACCCTATCGATCTGATCGATGGCATCACATTGGATGCACTGCTAGAAAAGCGCACAGTCGGCTTAATGCAACCGCAACTGGCATCCAAAATCCAGACAGCGACACGCCGCCAATTTCCGGATGGCATCGCCGCCTACGGCACCGATGCTCTGCGTTTCACCTACTTCTCATTAGCGTCAACTGGCAGGGACATCAAGTTCGACATTGGCCGTATTGAGGGCTACCGCAATTTCTGCAACAAAATCTGGAACGCAGCGCGCTACGTGCTAATGAACTGCGAACATGAGGACTGCGGCATCGAGGAGTCAGCCGACGTAGAACTGAGCCTCGCCGACCGTTGGATTATCGGCAAAGTGCAGGACACCGCGGCAAAAGTGGAACATGCTATTAGCAACTACCGCCTGGACATGGCGAGTTCCGCTCTGTATGAATTTATCTGGAACGAGTACTGCGATTGGTATCTGGAACTGTCCAAGCCGATTCTCTGGGACGAAGACGCTGCCGAAAACGCCAAGCGCGGTACCCGACAAACGCTAATCAGCGTAATGGAAACGTGGCTGCGCCTGCTGCATCCGATGATGCCGTTTATTACCGAGGAGATATGGCAAACAGTGGGTCCGCTGGCAGGAAAATCCGGCCCGACCATCATGCTACAATCCTACCCTCAGTCCGACAGCAACGCGATCGACGCCAGCGATAACGAAGACATTGAGTGGCTGAAGAAAGTCATCATAGGTATACGCAATATACGCGGAGAGATGAATATCGCACCCGGTAAAGAGCTTTCTGTGCTGCTGCGTAAAGGTAACGCGGAAGACCGACGCAGGCTGTCGCAAAATTCGCAATACCTGCGAAAGCTGGCGAAACTCGCAGACATCAGCTGGCTGGAAGAAAACACAGAGGCACCCATGGCAGCGACGGCGCTAGCGGGTGAGCTGGAAATCCTCGTGCCAATGGCCGGGCTCATTGATAAGGACGCTGAAATTGTCCGGCTGGGTCGAGAAATTAGCAAACTGGAAACCGACCTGTCTCGCCTGCGTGGAAAACTGGAAAACGCAGCGTTTGTGGATAAAGCGCCCGCCGCCGTGGTCAGCAAAGAACAGGAGAAGTTAAAAGCGCAGCAACAGGCGCTGGAGACTCTGCAGGATCAGCTACAACGTATACAAAATATCTGAGTCTGCAGATTATCGCGAGTGCAACGGTACTTACTTTCCCTGGATAGAAGTACCCAGGCGTGAAAGCAAGTAGAAAGTGAAGGGACCGTCTGAGGCTGTGGATAGGCGGGGCGGCCAGCCGCGGGGCGGCCATCCGTGAAGCGAGCCTACAGGGATGTATTCACGGCGTATCCCGAAAAACTCTACCCGGTTTGGCGCCAATCTAGCAGCCCAAGTAACAGCCATTTTTTCTCAAGTGCAAAGTGGAACTTGAGCACAATAAAAGTAACAGGTCAGTTAGAGGAGTGATGAATAAGGTCGGTCACTCGCTATTTCGCTCTGGCGTCCCTGCTTTCACGCGCCGCTAAATTTATCGAGAAGCATACCTGCCGCCATGAATGGTGATAACATGCCCGCCGCACACTCCGTGCAATTCTGCCACGCCTAATCATTGGGAGGAAACCGATGAGTCTGATCGCCAAGCTCATATTAAGTCTCGTTATCGCCATCATAGCTTCAACACTGACCACTCTACTATTACAGGGTGAAATGTTTAATCCGCAGCTGCTGCTGGCTTTTTTCGTCGCCACCGCTGCCACCGCACTGATTGCAGGCGCGAGTAGCGCATCGACGTCCTCCTCTCCTGCCACCAGGCAAGCGCCGAATAACCAAGCGACCAAAAAGGTGTCTGCCAGCGATCCCAACCGCGAGCGTGGCACTGTTAAGTGGTTCAACATCTCCAAGGGTTTTGGCTTCATCGTCAAAGATGACGGCGAAGAGATATTCGTGCATTTTCGCTCGATCCGAGGCGAGGGCCGACGCGGTTTACGCGATGGTCAGAGCGTGACTTTTCTTGTCACTGATAGCGACAAGGGCCCGCAGGCAGAAGATGTAATCGGCGAAGACTAGGTTGCGCACTTAGTGCGCGCGCAGAAAGTCCTGCCAGTACAACTGCATCATGCGTGATCCTTCACGCAACAGTGTTTCGGTGTCGAGCGAATCGTCTTCCAGTGCCATTTCCACAATGGCATAACCGGTATCGATGGTCAGCCGCATCTGCGTCCTTAGCAGGTCGTCGACCGGCCTGGCAAAAAGCTCCCCTGCCAGGGTCGCAAATTGGCTGGCCACCAATCTGTGTGACGCCAGGCGCACTTCCCTGAGGGGCGCTACTGCCCGCAGCGCCTGCACTACCTCAAGACCGCCGATTTGTTCGAGTGTGACGTCGTGTGTTTTTTTCAAAAGTTCGTAGACGTTATCCAACATCAACTGAGGGTCAGCCAGACCAAGGTAGTGATTAAACCATTCCTGAAATACAGCATTCTGCTTGTCCATCAGCACCGAACCTAATGCATTCAGCACTGCATATTTGTTCGGAAAGTAACGATACAGAGCAGGAACTGTGATGCCCGCCCTTTCGGCAACCAGATTGGTGGATATCCGTTCAACGCCAACCTCAACCAGCAACTGCGCCGCCGCAGCGAGGATCGCTTCATAGGTGCGTTTTGCTCTGGCCTGCTGCGGTTTATTCTTCTCCAACAATTCAACGTAGGGTCTTACCACTGCCATTGACGACCTCTCGATTGGTCTTCGCGATAATGCTTAAAATCTTATTGCGCAATCGTAGCGCAGCGGACCCACCTGTACCAGTACCGTAAAAATGCTGCAGCCAGACCGCCGTGAAGGTGGCGAGGTGCGCAGTACGGTGACACAATAACCGGCTTTACAGATTCAACTGATTGATATTCGGATGAAGGAGATGCGCGTGAACGGACCTCTCCCATCTGCATTAACCCCTTAGCACTGAACGAGGCACTACATTGAAATCAAGCAAGCCGCGCACTGGACATCGCTTTCGCGGTGTCACGATGCCCACCAGTTCTCACCCGCTCATCCGTCAGGTTAAACGACAGGGAGTCTACCCCTCTATCCATGGCAACAAGTTGTGGAAGTCCAGTCTGCTGCTGATCGATTACCTGAAAAAACATCAGCCTGAGCACACCCAAAAGGTCCTTGATGTCGGCTGTGGATGGGGGATTTCGGGGATCTGGTGCGCGAAGAAACTAGGCTCACAGGTCACGTCAATGGATGCTGACCCGGATGTGTTTCCCTTTCTGGAGGCCACCGCCAATCTCAATGGCGTATCGACCACGCCATTGGTGTCGACGTTCGAAAAGCTCAGCACCCGGCAACTCGCCGAATTCGACATGTTGATCGCTGCCGATATCTGCTTCTGGGACGACCTGGTAGACCCCGTGTTCAATATGGTGAATCGTGCCGTCAAGGCAGGCGTAAAACACATAATAATTGCGGACCCTGAGCGCTCGACTTTTTTTGATATGGCAAGGCGCTGCGAATCCAGGCACTGCGCAGAGATCATTGAGTGGAAGACCCGCAAACCGATCAAAGCCAGTGGTGCGTTGATGGTTTTGGAAAATGCCTGACACGATGCGCAGGGCAGGATGCAGTGGCCCTGCTGAGCGCGAATTGACACCCAATAGGTGGCTTGCTGACCAAATTTAGACCCGCTGTTATGGCGAGCAGGTTCCAACAATGCTATAAACTCGACCTGTTGGGCGGGCCTAAATACTCCGCTACTCCTGCACGATTGAACGACCCTTCAGGGATGCACACATAAACGCCTTAAACGGGCCATGAGACACTATGAAACAGCTAGGCATACTCGACTCTGCTTTCGTGAATCTGGAGCAAACCAATACCCCACAACATATCGGTGGTTTGGGCATTTACGATCCGTCTACGGCCCCGGGAGGATTCGTTCGCTTCAAAGACGTCATTGCCAGCTTCGAGCGCCGTCTGGGTGACTTACCGCTGTTTCGCACACGCCTCGTGGAGGTGCCAGGCGGACTGGACCGACCCTACTGGGTAAAAGACGCCAATTTCGACGTGGAATTTCACTTGCGTCATATTGCTCTACCCGAGCCCGGTGACTGGCGGCAGTTGTGCATTCAGACTGCTCGCCTGCACTCGCGGCCATTGGATATGTCCCGTCCACTCTGGGAGGCCTATATTATTGAAGGTCTGGACAACATACCCAACCTTCCCAAGGGCTGCTTTGCCGTCTACACCAAGATGCATCACTCGATGGTAGATGGTGCCGGCGGTGCTTCGTTCATGTCTGCCCTGCATGACCTGACACCGAATCCAGAACAAACAGGCAATGCGGGCGCCGAACCCAGGCTAGTGGATACCACGCCCTCAGTGGGAGAACTGCTCACCAAGGCCACTATTAATAGCGTGAAGAACGCGGTGCAGCTTGTTTTCGGCACCGCCAAGAACGTTCGCGATATTAGTAAGTATGCGATCGATATCGCGCGGAAAGATATTCCCCCGCCCGACATCAATGCGCCAAAGACCATACTCAACAAGCCGGTTGGACCTCACCGTATTTTTGATGCAGCGGAGTTTCCGCTGGAAGGCTTCAAGGACATCAAAAACGCTGCTGGCGTAACCGTCAACGATGTCGCGCTGGGCGTCATCGGTGGCGCGCTGCAACGTTATCTTACGGCCAAAGGCCTGGCACCCACCGAAGGCTCGCTGGCGGCTGCGATGCCACTCAATATGCGAACGCGCCGCAGCATGACCGAAGAAAATAACCAGGTGGGCTCGGTATTCGCCTCACTGCATACTGATATTGCTAATCCACTGGAGCGCGTCGTCGCCATCAAGCAGTCGACCGAAAATGCCAAACTGAGTGGCGAGGCAAGCCCCTTGGTAGATGCTCTGAAATTGGCAGGGGTGTTCTCCCCTGTCATTTCAAAGTCGATTGCAGGATTCTGGGCGCGCAATGAATTGTCCCGACATATTCCGGTGAATGTCTCAACCTGTATTTCCAATGTGACAGGCCCGGATTTTCCGCTCTACTGCGCGGGCGCCACAATGGTTGACTACTACGGGCTGGGCGTACTGACACCCGGCATGGGGATTTTCCATCTGGTATTCAGCTACTCTGGAAAACTCACCCTCTCTGTTCTGGCAGATCGTGACATTATGCCCGATCCCGAGCTTTATCATGACTGCCTGGTTGCAGCCTATGAAGAGCTGTATGCGGCGGCAAGCAAACTGGGACCCACTCAACCCAAGACTGCGGCAGTCGCAGCGAAAGCAAAAATTCAATCGCCCAAACGCGCGCGAATTATCAATGACTCCGTGCCCAAACTTCGTGGAAAGACACCCGCCCGCGCTGCCAAACGTCCCAAGACCGGCACCGCAAAAAAACAGTCATCTGCGGTAACAAAGGCAAAGGCAAAGGCAAAGGCAAAGGCAAAGGCAAAGGCAAAATCTATAAAGCCCTCAAAGGTCAAGGCAACCCCCAAAACCGCAGCCCGCACAAAGGCTGAAAAATCGGCAGCCGGCACACCCAAATCTCGCACAACAACGCCCCGGCCCAAACTGGGTCGACGCGGGACCGGCGCAGCAAAACCGAAACTCAAATAGCCAGCCCGCGTCTATGCGGATAAGCGTGGCGAGGATGGCACTGCCTTAAGGTCAGCGGACGCCCATAGGCGTCAAAGCGAGTAACGATTACAGGAACCGTCTGAGCCCTTGGAAGGCGGGGCGGCCATCCGCGGGGCGGCCATCTGCGAAGCGAGCCGACATGGAGGGTCTGTCTGCCCCTCTTCAGTCTTCAGTCTGAAACGTCAGCCAAAAAAAACCCGCCATGGGCGGGTTAAAAAACTTTTCTGGACCGGATGAGCTGATATTGCTTGCGCCAATATCCCTTTACTACACCCTACCTATGGCAGAGTCGATTTCAACTTGCGCTAATCGTACAACTCGCTATGCTATGTATCTAATGCATTATATTAATACAGAACATGAATTAAATTCATATCAAGGCTTATGGATACTCGCGAATTTAACAAAGTCGACCTTAACCTGTTGATTGCATTACAGGTTTTGATGGAAGAGAGGAGCGTATCGCGCGCCGCTGAACGCTTGTTCATCACTCAGCCCGCGATGAGCAAAACACTGTCGCGGCTGCGTGTCCTGTTCGACGACGCACTATTCACGCGCAGCAGTCGCGGCATGCAGGCTACCCCCAGGGCAATGCAGATTGCCGACGAACTGAGCGGCATTATTGGAGACATCTCCCAGTTACTGACGGGCCCAGGCTTCGATCCGCGGGCTGCCACTGGGGAGATCAACATCGCGCTGTCTGAACACGTCGGCCTGACACTGCTGCCTAGCCTTCTTGCGCATTTGAGCGAGGCGTCTCCCCGACTCAAGGTTCGCATCATCACCCGTATAGAAAACCAACTAGAACAGCTAACCCAGGGAAATCTCGATTTTGTCATCCATATCAGGCAAGCACACTATAGCGTTGATTTCAAAGTGCACAGCCTGGGTTCCAGCCCCCTTGCGATTCTAGTGCGCGACGGCCACGCGCTGGTTAAAGAAGAGGTTACCTGGGAGCGATTGATGCAGTTTCCTATGATCAAATTGTATGCATCCTCGCAGGAACAACTGGAGGTGCAGCAGGCGGCAGGTACCACCATGCCCGCCATTGACCATCCATTGGCGACCCTGGAGATCTCTCACTTGCTAACAGCCCTGCAGTTGCTCAGGCAAAGCGACTATTTCATGCCTGCCCCGTCCTACGTGCTGCAGCAGGAAGGCGCCACGGCGGGTATCACCGGTTTACCTATGCCGCATGAGTCGGACCTCAACATTCCGTATGCTCTCGTCAGCCATAAACGCACTATCAATTCCCCCCTGCATAACTGGCTGTGGGCGCAGATCACGAGTACCATTCGCAATCTACGCAGGCCGCTGCAGCGCAAGTTGCGCCAGCGCATCACCGCAGTCAGTATCGACCCGGACAGCTAGGACACTATGAGCAGTAACTAGAACACTATGAGCAATAAATAGAACACTATGAAAAATGGAAAGCGGCGCGAGATCCCGCACTTTGAGACGCCAATCATTGAAACACACTGCCATCTGGATTATCTCGATCCGGCAGAGCTTGAGGCTACGCTACAGAAATCCCTTGATGTAGGTATAGAACGTATCATCACTATTGCGGTGTCCGTCCAAAACCTTAACCGCGTGCTGGAACTTGCACAATGGTCACCGCATATCTGGGGCACACAGGGTATTCATCCACATGAGGCAGCGGAATATACGCCCGAGGTCGACACCCTCATTCGAACGAATGCGGCGCACACCCGCATTGTAGCGATTGGAGAAATCGGGCTCGATTACTATTACGACCATGCGGACCGAGCTGTGCAGCGCAATGCCTTTGAGCAACAGTTACAAACGGCGATTGAACTTGATCTTCCCGTCGTTATCCACACGCGAGAAGCAGATGATGACACACGCGACATCTTGAAAAACCACAGCAGCAAGCTACTGCGCAAAGGCGTGATACACAGCTTCACGTCCAGTATGGAACTGGCGGAGTTCTGCCTCGGTGAAGGCTTTATGCTCGGATTTAATGGCATTACCACCTTCAATCGCGCAGACAATGTGCGGCAGGTGGTAGCGGCCACCCCTCTGACACAATTGCTACTGGAAACCGATGCTCCGTACCTGACCCCTGTGCCCTATCGCGGCAAACCCAACGCGCCTTACTACCTACCCTTTATAGCTGAGACAATAGCGGCCATCAAAGAAATACCGGTCGAAGATTTGATTGCACACGCGAGTAGTAACAGCAGATCTCTTTTCTTCGAAAGCGCTCGAAAATAGAATTCACATGACAATGGCACTTACGCGGTAAATTGAATGGCATTCGAGACACAATGTCACATCATTAGAGCATTTGCGGTGATCTATGCCCAAGCTTCTTGCCCCTTTCAGTGGTAAACTATTGTCGCTTTTTATTGCACCTCGTTGGAATCTCACAGGCTACTTTCACTAATGGATTATATTATCGGTCAGCGCTGGGTTAGCCACGCTGACGCCCAACTGGGGCTGGGTATCGTCGTTGATATTGAGGGGCGTCGAGTCACACTAGTCTTCCCTGCCGTAGGCGAGGAACGCACATACGCCATTGAAAGTGCACCACTTACGCGACTGCGCTTCAAGGCGGGAGATCACATTTCCACCGTCAACAATATCGAGGTGCTGGTGACTGAAGTAAAAGAGCAGCAGGGCCTGCTAATTTACCTGGGAACAGATCACCACGACACAGAAATGGCGGTCTCGGAACTCGAACTAGATGCCTTCGTGCAGCTCACCACACCACAGCAACGCCTGCTCAACGGACATTTCGACAAAGACAGTGAATTTGCACTGCGCGTTTCGACACTGATCCATGCTGACAGCCTGCAGCGCTCTGCGGTGAGGGGGTTGCGAGGGTCGCGAACCAGTCTCCTGCCGCACCAGGTGTACATTGCGAACGAAGTGGGTCGGCGCTACGCGCCCCGCGTGCTGTTGGCCGATGAAGTGGGCCTCGGCAAGACCATCGAAGCCGGCATGATTATTCAGCAACAACTCCTTACCGGTCGCGCATCCAGAATACTGATACTTGTGCCACCAAGCCTGCTGCATCAGTGGCTTGTTGAGATGCTGCGTCGCTTTAATCTGCATTTTTCCCTGTTCGATCATGAGCGTATCCTGGAGAGCACTACAGACAATCCGTTTGAATCCGAACAGCTTGTGCTCAGCTGCCTTGATGTTTTTATGATGCATCCGGAGACACAACCCCAGGTACTGGCGGCAGAATGGGATCTGGTTATCGTTGACGAAGCGCATCATTTGCACTGGTCAAAAGACACTGCGAGTGAGGATTATCGTTTTGTCGAAGCACTGGCTCGGCATAGCGCAGGACTACTATTGCTGACGGCGACTCCGGAACAGATTGGGCAAGAGAGCCACTTCGCACGGTTGCGCCTGCTGGACCCGTCGCGTTTCCACGATTTGCAAGCGTTTCAGAAAGAAGAACAACAGTATCGAAAGTGGAGTGAATTGGCAGACGCTCTGGAAAAGGGGGAACAGTTGAGTGAACTCCCCAAAGGGATCGATCCATCCGCACCGCCAGCCAAAATTATCGAGCAGATTCTGGACAGGCATGGCACAGGTCGCGTCCTGTTTCGCAACACAAGGGCTGCCGTACCTGGTTTCCCTGAGCGCAAACTACACCCTTACCCTCTGCCTGCTCCGCAGGAGTATGCGCTGGCACAACTTGATCTGAAAGAGAGGCTGTATCCAGAAATCGCCTATTTCGACGACAGCTGGCTGTCTTTCGATCCGCGCGTGGCTTGGCTGGAGCAGACTCTGAAGCAACTGCGCCCTGCCAAGGTACTCGTCATTTGTGCGCATGCAGTCACCGCCGTTGCGCTGGAACACCATTTACACTTGCGCGCTGGTATCCGTTCGAGTGCATTCTACGAAGACCTGTCGATTATTGAGCGCGATCGGGCAGCCGCCTATTTTGCCGATGAAGTAAACGGTGCACAGACCCTGGTATGCTCAGAAATCGGTAGCGAAGGACGTAATTTTCAATTCGCTCATCACCTCATATTGTTCGACCTTCCCATGAATCCGGACTTACTGGAACAAAGAATCGGGCGCCTTGATCGGATCGGACAAGAAAGTACCGTCGACATTCATGTCCCCTATATAGAACGCACCGCCCAGCAACAGCTTTTTGAGTGGTACGACAGCGGCCTTAATCTTTTTCGCGACAGCTGCTCCGCGGGCACTATGATTCTTGAGACGTTTCAGGACCGACTGTTGCAGCAGTTGGATAAACGCACCGACAAATTTGAAACGTTGCTGGCCGATAGCGCAGCGTTCACCTCAAAAACTCGACAGGAGCTGCGTGAGGGCCGTGACAAATTGTTGGAAAGAAACTCATGCAAACCTGAAATAGCCGCGGCACTGATTGATGAAATTGTCGCTGCCGAATCCGAAGACGCACTGACACATTACCTGGCCGCACTGTGCGAAACTTTTGGAGTAGACCAGGAACATCACTCAGAGCATACGGTGATACTGCGCCCATCAGAACATTTACTGACGGGTTACTTTCCTGGTATTCGCGAAGACGGCACTACGGTGACGTTCAGTCGTGACAAAGCACTGGCTCGCGAAGACATGGAATTCCTCACCTGGGAACACCCCATGGTGCAGGAATCTATGGACATGGTACTGTCAACAGAACTGGGGAATGCGGCGCTTGGCACCCTGAAACTGAAAGGGATCGCACCTGGCACGATGTTGCTAGAGGTGATTTACACCGTAAGCTGCGTCGCGCCGAGGGCTCTGCAACTGGAGCGCTTCCTGCCTCTTAGCCCCATGCGCTTTTTGGTAGACGCACGCGGCAAGGACTTGGCAGACCTTCTGCCACATGCTCGCCTCAATAAGCTAATTGAAAAAGTGAAGAAATCGACGGCGCTTGCCATCATCAAACAGGTCGGCACAGACGTTGAGAGCAAAATGTCTCTCGCCCTGACACTGGCCGAGGCCAGGCTACCGACTATTCTGCAGGACGCAGAGCAGACAATGCGCAATGAGCTGGGTGCGGAACTGGAACGCCTGACAGCGCTGAGAGAAGTAAACGCGTCTATTCGCCAGGATGAGCTAGACCATCTCAGCTATCGCATAGAGGAGTCTGCACTTCATATCCAGCATGCCAAGCTGCAACTGCAGGCGCTTCGGCTGATTATTACCACCTGAG
>JBDNIE010000160.1:0-6329 GCA_041688425.1 Halioglobus sp.
CGTAACTAATTGATTTTCAAAAGTAAAATAAAGAAGCGCTAAAAGCAAAAAAGCCGGCTGAGATATCTCAAACCGGCTTCTTCTCTAATATGGCTCCGCCTGGAGGGCTCGAACCTCCGACCCAATGATTAACAGTCATTTTTACGCCATTTTTCAGGCTCGTGTCACACAAGGTTTTTATGCATAAAGTACTTTAATATAAGTATTATATCTGTGACATCAAGTGACATTGACTGCCATGCAGTACAGGTTTAGAGTGTGACTTTTCTGTGACACAGGAGAAAGTCACACCATGCCTACCCTATCTGAAGGGCTGATTAAAAAAACCAAGCCGCCTGCCAAGGGGCGTCAGCTAGTTTTCGATGAGCACCGTGATGCGCCGAGGGGCTTTGGTCTTCGTGTGACTCCCGGCGGCGCCAAGTCATTCGTATTACGATACATGGCCAAAGACTCAGGCAGGGACCGCCTTCTGACTATAGGCCAGTGGCCGACGTGGTCATTGGCTGCAGCCAGAGACAAAGCGACAGAATTTAAGCGGAAAACAGATGGGGGTGACGATATTCTCGAAAGCCGCCGCCGAGAGCGCGAGAAGCCGCTTCTGGCGGGCATGGTGGAGGAATATTGCACAAGCATGACCGATGGCCTCAAAAGCGGGAAGGCAATTCGCAGCGCGCTAGGGCGATACCTCGTGGCCGGTATTGGGGGAAATACAAAGTTTTCGGATATTCGTCGTGCTGACGTCCGGCATATTGTTGAAACACTGGCAAAAGTGCATCCCCGTCAAGCGGCCTTAGTTCTAACCTACGCCAAGGGGTTGTTCAGTTGGGCTGAAGATATGGAGCGAATCGAATTTAACCCAGTGGTCTCGCTCAAGCCCGGCAGTATTGACAAGAATATGAGCCCTAAGAAATTCAAGCGGGGGAGGGTGCTGGATGATGACGAGGTCATGGTTTTTTGGCGCAACGCAGAAAATTGTGGGATACACCGACTAACCGCGCTTTGCTTGCGGATGATATTGGCGACTGGTCAGAGGCCGGGAGAGGTTGCCGGAATGCATAGTCGCGAGATTAAGGGCAGAACTTGGATTATTCCTGCGAGCAGAAGAGGAAAGACTGAGACGCCTCACAGTGTGCCGTTGACGGATGCCGCGATGGCGATTCTATCGACCGCCAAGCGTGAGGTGCTGAGGTTAGCAAAGCGCAGGGGCACCAACCCAGAAGGGTTCATTTTTGAAACAATGCCGGGAAACAGTCCTGCAGTGAATGCACTCGACCGAGCGGTAAAGCGTTTTGTGGCGCCGCTGGGAAATAAAGATGCTGACCGCTGGGGTAACTGGACCCCGCACGATTTACGGCGCACGTGCCGCACAGGAATGGCCGCCGCTGGTGTTGGCGAGGTGGTCGCGGAATTGGCCATTGGTCACACTCGAAAGGGCATTGCCAGTACTTACGATGTTCATGAGTATGACGCAGAGAAGCGCCAGGCATTGGAGGCGTGGGAGCGCCGCCTGTTGAGGATTGCCAGAGGCGACAAGCCCAAGGATAACGTGATCCATCTGCGAGCCGAGGTGGTCGTATGACTGATGAGGATTTGAAGGCGTTATTCGAGGCTTTTAAAGCGGAAGACGATTACTTGCAAGAGACACATTTACGGGCCAAGCGCTATTGGCATGAGCGCATATTCCCCCCGGACCCCCGCGCGTGGCTGGCAAAAGCTGAGCGCGAATTCGAAGCGAAAATTCCTCTCCTTCCGCAGGAACTGCAAGGCAAATTCCAACGCTACGCTGAAGACCAGCTAAGGTCTGGTCGGCGATGTATCCAGGTTGCTGATACGGAAGGTCTGGCGATGTACCTGATGATGCTGGATGTGAACATAGATGCAGTGAGGCAGAATATCAATTTGGAAATGGCGTATGCCTATTCTGACGTCCAAAGCGGTAAGGGTTCTGCTGGGGCTGCCGCTCGATGGGGTGACCGTCACCATCAGAATAAGGTGATCGAAATACTGTCTGAAAAAAAGGACGAATTAGGCGACCTGTTGCCCAACGTTGATTTGTGGTCTGAGCTGTACGGCATGCTTGATGGAGAGGGGCTGTCCCCATTGGACACAAGCGGGGAGCGACCAAAGGACACTGACCGTATTTGCTGGGAAGGTAACCCAGAGGGGCTCACATACAAGACCTTCCGCAACCGAGTGGGCAAGTTCCGAGGAGAATGAGGAGGGACTTACAAGCCTGCCCGATGGCCGGGCTATAAAGAATCCATGAGTACAGTCACGGCTCCTGACAAAAGGAGTCATCAAGTGCAGAAACTACAAATAGAACCGCCGTTAGTGCCCACCGAGGTGGCAGCCGCCCGCCTCTATGTCTCACCCCGCACAATGATTCGCTGGCGCGAATTGCGCAAAGGCCCTTGCTTTGTTCGCGCTGGTCGTCGCGTGCTTTACCGCATAACCGATATTGACGAATGGCTTGATGCCAGCCGCGCCGAGATGGTGGGGGAGGCTACCGCATGAACCCGCCCGAATCCTTCCGCATCGAATCAGTACGCCAAGGGCGTACCAGCACCATAACTCTGCAGCGTGGGCAGTGCGTTTGCTCTGTGGCTGTAGATGGACGCGATGTGCTTTCAAAGATCAGAGGCTTGCCGTGGACGGTAGCTGATGGCGTGGAGCCGTGGGAGCTAGCAGACGCAGCAAAAGCACTCTGCCTGTAACGAAAAAACCCGGCAGTGGTTGGCACTGACCGGGCAAATATTGACCTTGCGAGTCGAAAGAAATGATACCACATTCAAGAAATAAAGACCTTTCAAACAGCGATGCCAGAGCCATGCTTGGCTGCATTCCCGCCGATGACCGTGACACATGGGTGAGGTGCGGCATGGCTGTTAAATCGGCTTTAGGCGATGCAGGTTTTACCACATGGGATGCGTGGTCCCAGTCTGCAGACAATTACAACGAAAGAGCAGCGCGTGACGTTTGGCGTAGTCTAAATGATGGCGCAATCGGTCCCGGTACTCTTGTCCATATTGCTCGCAGCTATGGCTGGCAACCTGATAGTCAGGACTTAAAAACGGCAAGTTTGCCGATCCTACCAAAGCCGATTTTGCAGACCACAATCAAAGAGCGCCCCCCTACCTATCCCTACGCAATGCAACTATGGCAATCCGCTGATGATGAGGGCGATATAGCGTCACACGCCTATGCGCAACGCAAAGGCATCACACACGCTGCAGGAGCCGCCAGAGTCATCGCCAGCGGCAGTCTGATAGGCAAGGATGCTGATTGCCTTGTCGTGCCTATGCGAACACTGCAGGGCGCTCTAACGGGCGTGGAGTGTATCAACCCTGATGGGGTAAAGCAGACCTTTGGCAGCAAGGGCGTTTTGATTCTAGGCAATGACCTGGACAAGACGCTGCCACAGTTGATTGTTGAAGGCTGGGCTACCGCAGTGGCGATTCTGAACATTTATCACTGGCACGCTTGTGTGTATGCCTGTTTCGGCAAAAGCATGCTGGATCGCATCGCAAACGAGGTGGCCGAAAAATATCCGAGTCGCCGGGTAGTCATTGGGGGTGAGGCATGAGCGATCACATAAATATCAGCCGGATCACTCAACCAGTCACCGCCGAAGGCAATGACGCGGCAGACTGGCAAAGCAACCCTACAGCGGTTCAGGAGTTTATGCGATCCGTGTCCGAGGCAGGCATTCCTGAAGCGTTTGACTTAGGTAAGTTCGCACTGAATGGGAGCGCCTCGGAGATGGAATCTAAAATGCTCGACGACAAATATATATTGGGCAGGCTCGCCATTCTGGGGCAGAGCACAGTGATCTACGCCCCACCCAACACCGGCAAAACGCTGTTAGTGCTGTGGTTGATGATTCAATCTATCAAGTCGGGAGAGATTGCGCCCGGCGATATGTTTTATATCAATGCTGACGATAACCACAAGGGACTGACGTACAAGCTAAAGCTGGCTGAAAAATACGGTTTTCTGATGCTTGCGCCGGGATACAACGACTTCAAAGCCGAAAGTTTAAGCCACTACCTGCAGACACTTATCGAACAGGACACTGCCAGCGGCAAAGTGTTGATACTAGATACCGTCAAAAAGTTTACCAACATCATGCGCAAGGATCGCGCCTCGGAGTTTGGCGAGGCAATGCGGCAATTTGTGTCACATGGCGGCAGCGTGGTGATGCTGGCCCACGTTAACAAGCATCGTGGCGACGACGGAAAGGTTATCTACGCAGGCACTTCCGATCTTGTCGATGACGCTGATTGTGCCTACACACTGGACGCCATCACGGAGGATAACGGCACCCGCACGGTGAGCTTTGAAAACTTCAAGAGCCGGGGCGATGTCGCCGCAGAAGAAGTCTATTCGTACAATCACGGCGAGGGCGTTAGCTACCAGTCCAGACTGGATTCTATACGCGCAGTGACCACTGAGGAACGCGCCAAGGCAGAGAAGCGCCGCAAGCGTGATGAGGCACTGGAGCGCAATCAGGACGCCGTGGCAGCTATCCGGGAGTGTCTGCGCGATGGCGTGGTGTCCAAGACTGAGCTAGTCAAAGAGGCCGGAAGTAGATCAGGTATCAGCAAGCAAAAAATACGCCGCGCTCTGGACGATCATACCGGCACTGATTACCTGCAGCACCAGTATTGGCATGTCGATGTGCAGAACAAAAACGCACACGTTTACCGCCTCAATTTCGGCGCATAGGGGGTGGGGGTGAAAACTGAAAAACTTAACAAACTGAAATCGGCAATGTCAGAAATGCAGGCAATGAGCGTCCTGAAACCCTTGCCACGAGTAAGTTTGCTCAGTTTTCCATGTTTGTTAAGTTTATTAAGTTTATTAAGTTTTTTACTTCTGAGTGTCACCCCCCCTGAGTGCGCACTAACTTGGAGACGACACCATGAAACGACAACGCATGACACAGGCCGAAGTCTACCAGCTCGAAGCGCAAATTTATAACGTGCTATTGGAGGATCATCCGCAATCAGTCCGACACGTTTTCTACCGCATGACTGACCCACGACTACGTGTATCAATCCCGAAAAGCGAGGCCGGTTATGTGCAGGTGCAAACCCGGATGGTGAGGATGCGCCGCGATGGGTTACTGCCCTACAACTGGATCACTGACACGACTAGACGCGGCTACCATGTGAGCATCTACTCGGATCGCGGCGACTTTCTGCGCAGTGTTGCGAGTTTCTATCGTCGCGACGTATGGGCCGATCACAAGACGCACGTCGAAGTCTGGTCTGAGTCGCGATCCATTGCGGGCGTGATTCAAGACACTTGCAAGAAATACGCGGTATCGCTTTACCCGGCGGGTGGCTTTTCGTCGCTGTCGCTGGTGCATGAGGCAGCTACCTACATTCGCAGAAGTATCGACGGCGGCGGCAAGACTGGCGCATTGATCTTTTACATTGGTGACTATGATCCTGCAGGTGTGTTGATCGACCGCAGTATCGAGAGTGAGCTTGTCGGACACCTTGAAGGCGCACCGCTGGACTTCCGGCGAATCGCCATCAACGAGGAGCAGATAAAACGCTACGACTTGCCCGGCAAACCCCGCAAGATTGGGGACCGCCGCGCACAGCACATTACCGAGACTGTCGAGGCTGAGGCTATGCCCGCCAATATTCTGCGTGGCCTACTCGAATCTGAACTTGATGCACTGATCCCCGCTAGCTACCTGAAAGCGTTACAGGTGGCAGAGGAGTCCGAGCGCCAAGCCATCAACCTACTGGCCCAAACATTTTAATGGGCCAGCCTAATAACTTGGAGGCAAGACCCTGCCGATATCCGGTATCGTAGGGGGGGGGTAGTGAAAACGTCAGAAGCGGCCCTAGTGGAAACCGCGCCCAATTAGAACCTTCCACAAAACCGGATTAACGTTTTTGAAACGGCCAATGTGGCAAAACCGCCCACCCGGGCACCACCAGGTACGTTGCCTCTTTTCGCGGGAAAGGAAGCCGCGTTACCGCCGTTCAATCAGCCCGGACGCCGCTGAACATTCGGTCGGCACGGACTCCTGTGGGCTACAGCCTGGAAACGACCACAAAAGATTTGCAAGTGGACGAATGCGAGATCGATTTCAGCTCGATTTCAGCTCGATTTCAGCTCGATTTCAGCACGTTCGATGCCAATCGCCTGATTCAATGCACGAAAAGCATCGGGATACTGGGAGAAAAATTTCCCTTATAGGCCTTTTATCTGTCTTATACTCTGACCGTGCGGTATTTCGGATTGGCATAGGCTCCACGTGATCCACAGTTAGCACGGCCGGGGTAGGGGAAGTTGCCGTCGGCTTCTAC
>JBDNIE010000161.1:0-4130 GCA_041688425.1 Halioglobus sp.
ACTACTTTACAATAAGTGCTAATGCAGACGAAGACAAGCTCCTCCTCGACATCTTTGATCGGAGTGCCTGCTGCGTTAGCAACAAACAGGCGATTTTCTGCAGCTTGACTATTGCCAGAGGTGAACTGAACCCCAAGCCAGCTAAGATTCCAATCGATAAGCGAATCCCAGAGATTTTGGCTACCCACACCAAGCTCAGAATCGAAAATCATGTGCCCGACATCGGCACCGTCAAAGCCCACATCGTACTTCAGGAGCGAGGCCTCGGTTGTACTGCAAAAGACAAAAACCAAAATAAAAAGAATATAGCAATAGGTGCTTTAGCGCCAGGCTACTATTATTCAGGTTTGTACGCTCTTTTTTATTGTCGACATTAAATTGTCTCTTGGGTTTTTCAACCTTAGACGAAATTTGTGACACGTCAACACAAGAGCTCGCATACCCTACCGCTTTCTCGCTAACAGATCGACGTCCGTTTGCGACGCCCAAAGTCGAGCCATGCCAGCGCAGTGCAAAACAAGGCTAAGGTTGCGGGACTCGCCACGGTATTAGTAGCGTGCTCCCGGACGAACCAAGTGCCTGTATTCTGTTCCAAAGGTTCTGTAAGAACGTAGAATCCTTCTAAAGGTTAGTCGTTGCTACGTCTAGCGCACCTACGACCTGAGATTGCTGAACAGATCCACCTGTGCCCACTGACGACCATCGGCTATGACAGTGTTGGCTCCTGTCACAGGCAACGCTGAGACGCTGCCAATACAACCAACCATTAGCAACATCAGGAGACTAATCATAATGTTTGGCATCACTGTTGTCTCGTTACTGTCTATTTCATAGCGCGCGAAAAAAGGCGGGCTCTTAACTTGGGCATCCAACCGTTCAATCAGGGTGGGGTAACGCTGCTCTACGAGGTGGTAAATTTGTGTTTGCTTGGGTCGCTTGCGTTCATCGGTGGTATGACCGAGGGCATACTGGTCTGGCGAAAGCATACTGCATCGACTCTAACAGACTTGATAATGTGAGGATTACGGTTGAGTATGCACACGCCGACGTCTTTTTGTGCGCTGATTGAAACAGCTAACGCGCCTTTATACTTATTATAATCAAGGTGAAATAATCGTTTTTTTACCCGCAAATTTATCGGAGTACACTAAATGAATCCATCACTCAAACTTGCACATTATGTGGTCAACACGAACAAAATTGCTGAAATGCGCGACTGGTATTGCACGGTACTGAATGCAGAGGTGGTTTTTGAAAACGAGATGATGTGTTTTATTACTTATGACGACGAACATCATCGCTTGGCTTTTATAACGCCTCCAGGAGGCGTGGCTGAAAAGCCCATCAATTCTGCAGGGCTGATGCACACTGCTTTCACTTTTCCGCATTTGCGCGCCCTACTCGATCATTACTCATACCTGAAGTCACTTGGCATTACACCGCAAGTGCCTGTGCAGCATGGACCAACGACATCACTTTATTACCGCGACCCAGACGGCGCATTTGCCGAACTTCAAGTCGATAACTTTGCTACTGCCCAAGAGGCTACCGATTTCATGCATACACAGGCGTATGCTGATGATCCCCTTGGCCCCGTATTTGACCCTCAACTCATGCTGGATCTACTTGATGAAGGCGTGCCAGTGCAAACCCTAGCCACTCGTGCGTGGGCAACATCTGGATCCAGTATGCCTCATCCATTAGCGTTATTTACAGCCATCTAAATTTGTAGTGGCAGAGTGAATTTGGCCAACTGATAGGAGGTAGTATCGACACCACCCAGACTCCTGGCCCATAGAGGCGCTAGACCTGTCCGATGCAGCAGCGGCCGCTAGACAACGCCCTGCTCCCGCAATTGCGCCACGCGCTCGGCAGACAGTCCAAGAACATCCTGCAGCACACGGTTCGTATCCTCTCCCAGGCTCGGCGGCGCTTTGTGATATTCCACTTTGGTGACAGAATATTTTATCGGGTTCGCTACCGTTTTTACTGCTCCGTATTTGGCGTGCGTGACATCAACCACCATGCCTCTGGCAAGCACTTGTAGATCAGAGAACACCTGGTCAATCGTTTGTATTGACCCACAGGGTACTTTGATGCCTCGCAACAATGCCTGTAGCTCTTTGCTGGAATAAGTGCGGGTAGACGCCTTTAACTGTTCAACGAGTTCTTCGCGATTGGCATTGCGCATGGGGTTGGTTGCGAACTTCGGATCGGCTGCAAGTTCAGCCAAACCAAGCGCTTCACATAGACGCCCATACTGCCCGTCGTTGCCGGCAGCAATGATCAACTGACCATCGCTGGTTGGAAACGGCTGATAAGGAACGAGGCTAGCGTGGTACTACCCAGTGCGTGTCGGCACTTTGCCGCTACAGAAATAGCTCTGCGCTTGATTGCCAGTCCAGCTCACCTGAACATCCAGTAGAGCCATATCGATATGCTGCCCTTCCCCCGTGCCATTACGATGATGTAACGCTGCAAAAATTGCGATGGCAGAATTCATTCCCGTTGTAAGATCAGCTGTTGCAAGCCCCACGCGCTGTGGGCCTGCGCCGGGCAGCCCATCTGGCACGCCGGCAATACTCATAAGGCCGCTTTGGGCTTGAATGAGATAGTCGTAGCCAGGGTCTTCTGACATGGGGCCGGTCTGCCCAAAGCCGGTGATGGAGCAATAAATCAAACCGGGGTTATCAACCTGCAGATCTTCGTATCCCAGGCCTTTTTTGGCCAAGTCGCCTGTCTCAAAATTTTCCACCAGAAGATCGCAGCGCGCGACCAGCTCAAGCACCAGGTCGCGACCTTCAGGTTTTGCAATATCAATGGTGATCGAGTGTTTGCCGCGGTTTGCCGCGGTTTGCCGCGGTTTGCCGACAAATAGTACGAGGATTCCTTAGTGTCTTCTCCGCACTGATCGCTCAACTAGGGAGGGCCCCAGTGCCGGGTATCATCACCTAGCTCGGGCCGCTCTAGGCTTCTGGCATCTTGTAGTGCCCTCGGTAACTGAGGAATGGTCGCTCGATTGCCCAGTAAGTAAGCGTTGAAACCGCTAGCACCACTGGCATGACTATCAATGTGGTTCCCACTACCCCATTGAGCATCCAGCTATATCCTTCAACCGTTGGGAAAAGTCCCAACCGCATAATCATCATGACGACCATAAAATGACACAAATACATTGAGTAGGTGATGGTGCCGACAGCGACAAGCAACTTGTCCAAAATTCGCGGCACGAAGCGGCTGACGGAGAGGTAACCAAGAATGAAGCCACCCCATAAGATTGCCTCGATCGTTGGCCACCAGACCTTGCTATAGTGATCCAATGCCCAGCCGTACAAAACATTGAATTGGTAAAGAACAAAAAGTATCAGCGGCGCAAAAATCAGAAACAGACAATCCCAGCGCCAGTTTTGCTTGAAATGGTGCCTATAAATAATGGCTATAATCATGCCAACCAAAAACTGGTCCATGCGCCCGGCGATGGAATTGTAAGAGAGAATGACCATATTAACACTGGGGGTCATTGTATAGGCTATATTTCGAAACAGAATGAATACGACCATGAGCAGCAACAGGCTGGTCCAACCGTTTTTGTTGACCATCGCCAAAATAAAAGGAAACACCAGGTAAAACTGCCATTCCACAGCAACAGCCCAGAACAGCGAGCCAAATTCGCCGGCTAATGGACCGGGGTTGAAGTTTGCCATCGGTAAAATTGCTTTAACAAAGCTTTCTAGGTTGAAGGCAAATGGGTAGGCGGACATGCCAAAAAATAGCAAAAAAATATAAAGCGGGTAAGTACGTAGAAAACGATTTTTGATGAACTGCCCATACTGAATATTCGTGCCGTAGCAACCAAACGTAAAAATAAACCCACTGAGCACCATAAAAAGCGCGACGCCAGTGTGGCCTTCGATCACAAGCGCTTCGAAGACATTATTCGCCATAAGTCTTTTTTGGTCAGTACCGGCAATGGCGACGTTTCCCCAATAAGTTACGGAGTGAAAATAGATAACCAGGATGGCCGCAAAAGCCCGTAGATGATCTACCGCAGGTAGATAACGGATGTTTTCGCTCTTCAAAACAATGGCTCCTTATCAGGTGCCAAAAAATATCGCCCATTGGCTGTGAGC
>JBDNIE010000162.1:0-5111 GCA_041688425.1 Halioglobus sp.
ATTCCTCGACGGCACCCAGTCTGTGGCTTTCAACGTGGCCACTGATAAGCCTGAGCGCTACCGCTGGGTACAGAAGACCCTGGTGAAGCACCGGTATTTGCTGCTTGGCAAAACAGACCGGGGAACCGTCACTCGCTACCTAATGAAGGTAACAGGCTACTCCCTGGCCCAGATCAAGCGCCTGATACAGCAATACGTCAAAACAGGCACAATCTCAGCGAAGCCAGCTCGCCGTAATGGCTTCAAACGCGCCTACACAGAGGCCGATATACGCCTGCTGGCAAGTATGGACGAACGACATGGCCAGCCCAGCGGCCCGGTGCTGAAAAAGCTTTGTGAGCGAGCTTACCAGCGCTTTGGCCAGGCCGACTATCGACGCCTGGCGGGCATTTCAGTTTCTCACCTGTACAACCTGCGGGCCTCCAAGACCTATCAGAGGCAGCGCTGTATCTTGACCAAGACACGGCCTAAAGCCGCCTCCATTGGCCAGCGGCGAAAGCCCTGCCCCAATAACCAACCGGGGTATATCCGCATTGACTCAGTCCATCAAGGTGACCAGGACAAGCGCAAAGGGGTTTACCACGTCAATGCCGTGGATGAGGTGACGCAATTCCAGATCATCGTCACGCTGGAACGTATTAGCGAGGCGTTTATGCTGCCAGCCCTCGAGCATATTCTGGCCGCCTTCCCCTTTAAAATACAGGGCTTTCACGCAGACAACGGCGGTGAATATATCAACTACACCGTCGCTCAGCTACTGGACAAGCTGCACATTGAATTCACCAAATCACGGCCTCGGCACAGTAACGACAACGGCTTGGTCGAAAGTAAAAACGGCTCAGTCATCCGCAAACTCTATGGCTATACCCACATACCTCAGCAGTACGCTACGGACTTCAATGAGCTCAATAGCCAGCAAGTCTACCGGTACGTCAACTTCCATCGACCCTGCTATTTCCCCACGACGATCACTGACGACAAAGGCAAACAGCGGAAGAAATACCGCTACGATGACATGATGACGCCCTATGAGAAGTTCCGCTCGCTGGACAGACCCAGCCAATACTTGAAGCCGGACATCACCTTCAGAAATCTCGATGCATTCGCCAATGAAATGACAGACAATGACTCCGCTGAACATCTAAATTCAGCGCGAGATCACTTATTTAAACAACTCCATGAGCGACTCAAGATTAGGGCTTAATACACCCACCGTTCAGGCTCATTCCTAGATTGGAAAATACTGGCGGTAGATCATAAATAGAGCTTCTGGAAATATAAGCATTTCGCACTTTACCTGTCTGAGGGTTACTGCCAAGTTAACTCAAAGATATTGGTAGAATCGGCACATGAATACTTACAAGCGCCACCGATTTCCACCCGACATCATCAGTTACGCAGCCTGGCTTTACTATCGCTTCAATCTCAGCCACCGTGATATCGAGGATCTGCTCGCTGAGCGCGGCATAATCGTCACTCGCGAATCAATCCGCCTCTGGTGTCTTAAATTCGGCGCCCTATCCGCACGCAGGCTGAAGCGAAAGCATCGGGGCTACGGTGATACATTCTATATCGATGAGGTATTCGTCAAGATCAACGGCAAGCAGCATTACCTCTGGCGAGCAGTTGATCAAGATGGCGAAGTTGTTGATGTATACCTGCAGGCCAAGCGTGACGGGCCTGCAGCAAAGCGGTTCTTCAGGCGTCTGCTGCGCAATCACGGCGGTGAACCCAGGAAAATCGTGACTGATAAACTGAGGAGCTATGGCGTTGCTCATCGGGAGTTGATGCCTGAAGCGATCCGCAGCACTGAACGGTATGAGAATAATCGGGCAGAACAGTCTCATGAGGCGACTAGGGTAAGAGAGCGGGGGATGCGGAGGTTCAAGTCCGTGATTCAGGCTCAGCTATTCCTGGGAGCCCATGCTGCTGTTTCCAACCTGTTTAACCTAGGTAGACATAAAGTCAGTGCCCAGCATTACCGTGATCTCAGGATCAGTGCGTTTGGAGAATGGAGCAGGGCGGTTTCTTGAGGCCAGAGGCTTGATTCCTCTGATCTCAAAAAGTTAACTTGCCGATACCCTGGCCAGAGCTTTAATAAAATCTCAAAAATTTCCCGGGCAGACTATTTCAAACATCGATGGCCAAAGGGGGACTACCACCCCCTTGGAACAAACTTCAAATACCCTCGACGCACCTGACGTACTCGACGCCAAATCATTGCCCGCAAGGCTTTGTGCGGAATCATCTGGCGTCGGGTACGTCGAGTGCGTCGGGTTGTTTGGTGGTTTCTTCCTGAGGGCTATCCGGTAGTTGTAGTCGCCTTACATCAGGCACCTCGCCGGATCGCCCAATGACCCTACCCATGCCCTGTGCAGGATTTGCCGAGAGGTGGGCAGTGTGGTGCGCAGGTGACGGATGGGAGCCAGCGAAAGCGGTGAGCTAAGGTAGGTGAAGCAGCTGGGAAGGGAAGCGGCGTCAGCTTGGAGCCTTATTAGTCTGCTAGGTGCTGACTTTTTAGGTTCAAGTAGGCATGATTTCATCTCGCGTAATCGCGAACCTGTCTGCATTTTCCGGATAAAGATCCAGCATAAAGAAGCGATCTCTTTGAGCTTCGAAGGGGTTTTCACTACGAATTGTGTTTTTTATGTATCTCCTTGCCCAATTGACTCCTTTGGCCTTCACTGTCGGACTCTTAAGAGCTTCACTGAGTAGCACATTCAGGCGTTTCTGCAGACCCTGACCACCGCAAAACTCCTCCTCGTACTTTCGATAAGCAGTCGCGAATAATCCCAAAGAGCTTTTAAAGAAGAAAATTGTTTCAGGGTTCTCAGTTGCCCGGTTTAGCTCATCGATGGCGGCATCACCATTAGAATTGTTGAGTAAGCTGTAATAAAACGCTGCGAACCCTTTCAATGCTTCGTGATGAGTTATCTCCCTGTCGGAACCGACTATTGCCCAAAAAGGAGCCCTATCTAACTTTGTGGCTGTTTTCATAAGATGTATTCCGTTACAGGCTGCTAGTGTTACCAGCAGGTGAAGACGACAAGCTATGTTAATGTCAATTAGGATCTCGCGAAGACTCTCCCAAGTCACCAATTCGTTTGAAGATGTAATGAGCCCTTCAGGACAGCCGTGGCATTCGAAGTGCAGCACGGGATAGCAATTGGCTGCTTTCGTATCGAGCTGAATCTCCTTTAATAGATTTAGGATATCTGTCTTAGTTCGGACAGACTTGTGCTCAATATCTAAGTTGTTACTATTGGATGAAAAATATGTATGTAGATCTGCTGCCAGCATAGCGCCAGATTTCAGGTCCGATTTTCCAAGGGATTCAATGATCCAGATTTTGTCGAAGTAATTGTAGGCGGCAATTTTATTCAATGGGGCTATATTCCGATCAGTAATTGGAGTGCTTCATTGTGGTTTGCGATGGCAGATATTTACAGCTATCCAGGACACCTCCAACTGTGACACGCGAACTCCCATCCTGCTTGATGTGATACCACATAAGCCACAAATAGCCCGAATCTAGACGGTTTTTGCATGGCTCCTAAGCAGCCCCAGCAGCCGCCCCAGCCAAAAACCTCCCCTCCAGATACCCAATGATCTCCCCAGACTCATACAGCCATTGCACCTGCCCGGGCCATCCTCAACCCGCAGACACGGCACCTTCAAATCCCCGCCACCCACCAGCAGTTCCTCCCTGGCACTGTCACTGCATTTCACATCCCGCGTCAATTGCCAGCTGGAGTGGTATCACGGATTTCATAGATAGCATTCTCTGCTTCAACCGGATTCAGTCGGATAATGTATTTGGCACCCAGCTGACCAAGATTCATTTCATTCAAGTCGTATTCTACATTCAGCTTCATAAACACTTGTTTGTTCTGGCCTTGGGGAATCTCTTGTTGGATGTCTCGATCAGCCCACCCCGTGGCAGCGCTAGTCAAGCCGGTGATAGTAATGGTGTGCGCACCGGGTGCCAGTTCGGTGACTAAATATTCATCGTACTTGAGCACGCCAATGCTTTTCCCATCGATTAGTACATCGGGATAATCATATTTCAGAGGCTTCATTAATCCCGGGCTTGTGGCCGCAGGACGGTAAATGTAAAACACGGTGTCGTTGGGATTGCTCGCTACGGCAGGTGTGAAATGACCTACGGTTGCAGCACACGCGCTCAGTAGTAATAAGCCACTTCCAACCAACATCGAAGAGAACACCAATTTCATTTTGTTCATTACACAAACTCCGGAATGCGTATTGTGGGATTCATTTGCTTATTCTAGTCAGTCCTTGATAAGCCATTAGCGCCCGAGATACTGCAGCGCATCGTGCATGGGCGCGCTGGACAGTGTAATGAGCCCTGTGAACGGTAAGTGCATCTCCAGAATCAACAGCACCGCCGCTGAGGCGGACATTGAACACATCAGCAGCGCGCCTATCACCACCGCATTGGGAGGCGCGAACAGCCCAAACGTTAAGAAGATCAATACCAGCCAGGCTCCCAGCACCAACAGGAGGTTTGTCGGTTTTGAGTAACACCCTGATGTCCTGCGTCTCCGGACCATATTCGTCCAGTGCCCGGTCTAGCGTGACGATGTTGGCCGCATTCTGGATCAGCTCGTTGTCGAACCGGTCGAAAGAGTCTTGAGCGGAAGAGATCAAAAGGCCGAGGACAAGGGCGGAAAGTGTCGCGATCAGGGCGGTGGCAAGCCGGACGACGTCTTTTGTTTCGGGAGTCAAGTGGTGTGCCGGCAGGATCTTTTGCAGGCTGAGGCCGAGGAGGGCGCCGCCGAAGACCACGGCCAACATAATCAAGGCAATACTGAATGGGCTCATGATGTTCCTGATACGGTAGAGCCTGTGTGACCTCCCGACTCTAGAGACACCGGGTCTGGGGGCTGTCACCCATGTGCCCGGCATAGTCGGATGCTCTATTTATGCATAACGTTATGATTTATATAAAAAATGGTGGGCCCAGAAGGACTCGAACCTTCGACCTGCCGATTATGAGTCGGATGCTCTAACCAGCTGAGCTATGGGCCCTGAAAAGCGAGGCGTGAGTATAAAGAAGAACGCGGCGATGTCACACCTTTCTCGGGTGA
>JBDNIE010000163.1:0-4014 GCA_041688425.1 Halioglobus sp.
CCATAAAAAACCCATAGAATCAAGAAGGTTATAGTTTTTCATGGGGCCACATCAAACCGTCAGGCACAAAAAAGCCCTGATTTACAGGGCCTTGAGGTCGTTACTGGATGCTGCTGGATAGTAAATATGGTGGAGGCGGCGTCAATTGATTAAACTACTTAACTGTCTGAATTATAATGATAAAAATATGTAAACTTTAGAATGTACCCCCACATATACCCCATAAATATTTTTTCTTCTCACTGAAATAGCTAGGCCTCCATATCTTTGAAGGTCAACTGTCTTTCGTTCATGCGCGCCCTTCATCCTTCAGCAAAATGTTTGAGTGTTGTACAACCTGCTCCGCGACTGAATCACAGATGTCAGTAGAGCTAACCCCGTAGCGCATGACACAACTTGGGTTTGTGCAGCTGCCCTTCGGGGGGTGCCTAGGATCGTTTTCCACGTAACAGTCTTGCACACCAAGAAAGTGTAGGCATTCATGCAGTTGGTTTGCAAGGCGACTGTGATCAGGAGCGCAATCAACAGAGATGTACTCGCTAGAGCAACCCCAGTGAGCATCGCAGTATTGGTCGGTGCACCATCTATGAAAGTGTGAGTCTACGTTGCTCAATATTAGTATTCTGCAGTCCTCAAATTCGAGGGCGATGCTCACGAGTGACCCCAAATCATACTTGCCGTCCCAAGCTTTTAGGGCCGCCGTTAGTCGTTGGGGTGCTTCAATTAATTCACAAGGAGTGTACTGACTGAAAAGTTCTAATAGCTTGGGATGAATTGAGTTTGGCACACATTCGTAGTAATAGATTTTCATGCTCTGTCTCAGCTGATTAGTGGTCATCCGCAACCTTCAGGAATTGTACACAGCACTTTGGCTAGATAGGCTATCTTCACCATCATTTTCAAATCTTGCATGAATAGCCGGTGTGATATTTTTGGTCAACCTCGGAGGAGATTGTGGTCGGTTAGGCGTTAGTGCATAGTTAGTGCGTCTTTGTCTGGAGGCTAGTGCGATGAACCAGAAAAACTTCACCTGCCGGGTGGAGGAAGAGTTGAAGACGGCCTTCCTTGATGCGGCCAAGGCCAATGATCGGCCTGCTTCAGTACTGATCCGCGATTTCATGCGGGACTACGTGCGCCGTGCTGAGCGGGTGGGGCCGAACGAGAAGGCGCCAGCATCTAAACCAACGGCAAAGAAAAGCTGATCGCGGATGTACAACATGGATCGTACTAAGGAGCGCTTGCCAAGATGAAGCTAATCCACAACTCGGGGGCTGAGCGTGTCATCGACCTGATGCGGCCGTACTTGTCTCAGGACAATCAATTGAGCTGTGTTACCCCTTCACTGTCCCTGTTCGCCTTTTCAGATCTGCGGGAAGAGCTGGAGCGCCTTGCCCGCGTACAGTTGATCCTGCCTCCGGACAATGACTCATTAGCCCTGCTGGGTAACGATGGTGACCGCGCCGCACGTAACCGTTTGCAGACGCGTTGGTTGGCTAGTCAGATGGCAAACTGGATACTCGATAAAGTAGATCTGCGCAGGGCTGATGGCGCCGTGCCGCAAGGAGCAGCGGTGATGCGGGGTCCGGATGGCACTCCAGAACAGGCTGTGCTGGGCTCGTTTGCATTTACCACCGAAGGCCTTGGGTTGACTCCGGGTAACACGCTAAATCTAATTCAGGCCTCTGAGTCAGCTGATGAGGCTTTACAGCTGGCTCAGTGGTTTGATCAGCACTGGAACACACTGCAGCGGGCAGGCTCTGGAGTAGGAGACGGTGGTTGCGCCCTTGTCGAGGATTTACTGAATATGGGGAAGCATCGTTCCCCATATTCAGTTTACGCCCTGATCTTGCATCATCTGTTTCAGGCAGGTGATGACGACATGGACGAGGAGCGAATCGTCAAATCGGCGACAGGGATTCGCAGTAGCCAGGTTTGGCAAAAGCTTTTTAAGTTTCAGCGTGACGGCGTCGTCGGTGCCATAGACAAGTTGAACCGCTTCGGCGGTTGTATCATTGCTGATAGTGTAGGTTTGGGGAAAACGTTCGAAGCCTTGGCCATCATTAAGTACCACGAACTACGTAATGACCGTGTGTTGGTGCTAGTGCCGAAACGTCTGCGCGACAACTGGACGCTTTACAAAGGCAACGATAGGCGCAACATTCTTGCTGGTGACCGATTCAACTATGACGTGTTGAACCACACTGACCTTTCCAGGGACGCAGGGATCTCCGGCGATATAGACTTGACCCATGTCAATTGGGGTAATTACGACCTGGTAGTGATCGATGAATCACACAATTTTCGCAACAAGGCCACGCACAAAGGTAAGGAATCTCGATACGACCGTTTGATGCGCCGAATTATAAGGGAAGGGGTAAAAACCCGAGTGCTGATGCTCTCGGCCACTCCGGTAAATAATCGCCTGGCAGACCTTCGTAACCAGATCGCTTTTGTCACGGAGGGCGATGATACCGCTATGCAGGCGCACGGTATCAACAGCATTGAGGCTACCACGCGAAAAGCCCAGGCGCAGTTCAACCGTTGGCTGGCAATGGATGAGGCGGAGAGGAATCCAGCCCGGCTGATAGAGATGCTGGGTTTTGACTACTTCACGTTATTGGATCACCTGACCATTGCCCGCTCCCGCCGGCATGTAGAGAAGTACTACGGCACAAGTGAAACTGGCCGGTTTCCTGACCGCCTGCCTCCCATCAATATCAAAGCGGACGTGGATTTGTCTGGTGAATTTCGAGCTATCAGAGAGATCAACCTAGAGATCCGTCGTCTGAACCTGGCAAGTTATGCTCCACTGCGCTACGTACTGCCCCACAAGCAGGCTGCCTACGACGCTAAATACAGTACTCAGATTCGTGGTGGAGAGAGTTTCTTTCGCCAAGCAGATCGCGAGGAAAGTCTGATCCACCTGTTGCGTGTCAACGTGCTCAAACGCATGGAAAGTGCGGTCTACTCCTTCCGGTTGACCTTGGAGCGGCAGCTGAGAGATGTGGAAACTATGATCGCCAACATCGACGTCCACGCCAACGAATTGGAAGAAATCGATATTGCCGATGTGGATATAGATGATCCAGCCTTTGAGCCACTATTGGTGGGGCGTAAGGTAAAGGTGCTACTGGGGGATGTGGATCTGATCCGCTGGAGGCAAGATCTTCTGGAAGATCGTAATCGCCTGGCTTCTCTCCTATCCGATGCGAAGCAAGTGGACCCGTCACGTGACGCTAAGCTGGCTGCGCTGCGGGAGATGATTGAAGCCAAGTGCGCTAAACCTATCAATCCTTGTAATCGCAAGATCATTGTTTTCTCTGCCTTTTCGGATACTGTGCATTACCTCTTCGCTCAATTAGCGCCCTGGGCTAAAGAGCACCTGGGTCTGCATTCAGCGGTAATCACTGGCAGTGCAGGCATTCAATGCACCTTACCTGGCCTACCAAAGAACATGGGAAGCGTGCTGTCTGCGTTCGCTCCTCGGGCGAAAGAGCGCCCGGAGGATATGAACGATGAAGGCGAGCTCGATCTACTGTTCGCCACAGACTGTATTTCCGAAGGTCAGAACCTGCAGGACTGCGACTGGCTGATTAACTACGACATACACTGGAATCCCGTGCGTATCATTCAGCGGTTTGGTCGAATCGACCGTATTGGCTCTCCCAACCAAAGTATTCAACTGGTTAACTTCTGGCCCAATATGGAGCTGGAGGAGTACATAAATCTTGAGCAACGGGTGAGCGGCCGCATGGTGTTGCTGGATATCTCTGCTACCGGCGAAGAAAACCTGATCGAGCAACAGTCCGGCAACCCCATGAACGATTTGGAGTACCGGCGTAAACAGTTATTGAAGCTGCAGGACACGGTCATTGATATGGAAGACCTGTCATCCGGTGTCTCCATCACAGACCTGACCCTGACCGATTTTCGTATTGACTTGGCCCAGTATCTCAAAGCCCAGCCTGGCAGCTTGGATAATCAGCCCCTTGGGACATTGGCATTAACTACCAC
>JBDNIE010000164.1:0-2819 GCA_041688425.1 Halioglobus sp.
AAACCCAGAGCCCTCAGCCGAAAACCAGAGCCCTCAGCCGAAGCCAAGACCCACAAGCAAAATTACCACGACTTCCTCCAGCATTGGATGCCGAAATTGGTGATAGAGCAGGACGCTTTGGCATCCTAATATTATCCTGATGTTGCGAGCTGACTTACGGGGTGAGTATCTCCGCTATCATCCGGTGACACTATGCTAAACGTTCAGCAAAAAGCGCGCCCACCACATTCGGTTTTTCAAGACTGGGGAAATGGTCTGTTCCCACCGTTTCAGTGATTCGCACTTTGGCCGACTGACGTGCACTATCTAACATTGCCTGTCGCCACAATACATGGTCGCGTTCTCCAGTAATTAGCCATACGTCGGCAAAATTTTCATAATAGGTAATATCACTCTTCACCTGCCATTCCATAATGTCGGCACATTGCACTGCCACCGTTGCATACTGCTTGGGCACATAAGGAATCGCCGCAACAAGCTTGTTTTTGTAAGACGTCGTTACCCACATCATGGGTGACTGCAGGCGCTTCTTTTCCGGTAAAATACGTTGCAAGGCAAAAATAAATGGCAGCAGATATAAGCCAACCGGTTTTAAATAGCGCTCCCCGTTATTCGCCAAGCGTCCCTTGGGAACTACCGCTGCCTCCAGTACCGCCGTCGCTGTTCGTACTAAATCGGGCCGTTGCCGCCCGGATTCCAATACCACCGCACCGCCTCTGGAATGGCCGTGCAGGTAAACGGCGCCCTCATGGGCAAAATGTTCTACCACCTTCGTAACACAAAACGCATCGTGGGCAATGGTTCCTAATCGATGTGGATTGGGCGTCCACCACTTGGGCTCTGGTTCTGGTGTAGCCGCAAACGGGTTATGGTAGTTTGCATTATTAATGATGACCACCCTCGCAAGTGTTTCCCGATGAACCTCAAGAAAGTAACGCATGTCTTCCATAAGCCCCGGAAAGCAAATAACCGTTGGTGCGCCGGAAGGAAGCTGAGCATCAACAGTTCGACTTGGAATACACACCAAATTATTGCCCAGCGCCAACAAATCACCACTAAAGGATTCACGGATGGGCGCGGACCATCTCTTAATTGCCAACAGATATCTGGACAAATGGACGAATAGAGCAATCACTATTAGTGACCATACAAGCGTTGACATAATGCGTATGTCCTCCAGTTTTATTGAGCCGGGGTGAAGTATAGATCCAAAAAATATAGCAACATTATGTGACTGAAATTAGTATGGAAATGTTCTGCCGCCTAGATGTATTTGATGGTGTATGTTTTCATTTGCCAAATTCCCAGGAAAAGGAATACATCAGTTTCTATTTAAATTAAATCAAACCCTCCTAAATCCATATTTCTTACTTTTTTCGCTCGATCTTTTGGTGTGACAACTGCGGGTAAACTATTTTCACCACGCGCATCAATATAGTAAGAATTCGAACCCGCACAGGCAGGTGACACCTGTAACGTTTTAGAGGCCCTACTTAACGTATTCTGATGGTGCTTTTTGTGGCGAATACTATTTACCGTAATTCGGGTGCTACTTTTATTCTTTGCTTCTGTCATTACCCGCATTGTCAAAATTAGATTGGATTCCAATTGGTCGAACCAGTTCAGGCCAAAGGAGAACGGCCCGCTCGTCAAAAACAAATTAGGGAATCCTGGCACCGCAATCCCATTATAGGATTGGTAGCCTTCTTTTTCCCAGAATTCTGCAAGATCGATATCATCCAATCCCGTGACTTTAAAGCTGGGAAAATTTCCTTTTTGAGTCGCTTCATAACCGGTACTAAATATTATGAAGTCCAGCGCAATGTGCTTGCCTTCTTTGATGATAATACCAGTTTCTGTAATTTCTTTAATCCCTTTGGTTTCGAGATTCACATTGTCTCTGTTAAAAGCGCTTAAGTATTCGTTCGAAATAGCAGGTTTTTTGCGGCCAAAGGCATACTTAGGTGTCAGGGCTTCACGCGTTTTTGGATCTCTTACTTGCCTTTTAAGATGCATTTTCAGTGGTATGCTTGAGATAAAATCTGAGAAAAGTAGTCTTGGTGCGAGTAACATCAACTGCCACAAAATATTTAAGCGGGCACGACTTTTACTTTCTACTTTATGATACTTACCATGATTATCCTGGAAGTACCGTTGCTGGCTTTCGTTAAACACGCGATCATCTTTAGGCATTATCCAGATTGGTGTACGTTGAAATACATGGAGCGTTTCAACATCTGGGGCAATCGTTGGAATAATTTGTACGGCTGATGCACCCGTCCCAATAAGGCCAACCTTTTTCCCAGCGTAATCGTAATCTTGTTCCCATTTCGCAGGGTGCATGACTTTCCCTTTAAAGAGTTCTCTTCCGGGAATATTCGGTACAATTGGCCGATGAAATATTCCTGTCGCCGCAATTAAGTTTCGTGAGCAAAGTACCTCAGCATTTTCAAGATGAACTCGCCAGCAATCATGTTCGCCATCAAACATTATTTCCTGAACACGCGCATTGAATTTAATGTGTTTTTTGATTTGGTATTTGTCTGCCACAAAGCGAATATAACTATTAATTTCTTCACCTTTAGCAAACATGCGTGACCATTTATAGTTCGGTTCAAACGAAAACTGATACGCAAAAGATGGAATATCCACGGCAACGCCGGGGTAGCGATTGGTGCGCCAGGTGCCGGCAATATCGTCTGACGATTCAAGTATACTGTAAGAGCCCAAATCGTATTTTTCTAGGTTGATAGCACTACCGATACAACTGATTCCTGCACCGATAATGATACTTTGCTAATCTAAATCTGTCATAAAAG
>JBDNIE010000010.1:0-16967 GCA_041688425.1 Halioglobus sp.
GCGCGGGGCGAATGGCACCGCCTTAAGCTTCAGCGTCGGCGACCTTTTGCCGCCCCACCCAGATGAAAAATTTGTTCAACTCCGGATCCAATAGCAGTGCCTGCGGATCAGAAAACTCGCGGTACAGCGTCATCTCATCATAACGATGATGAATGCCGTCATGGCATTGTCGACAAACTTGCATACCGTTATTCAATTGCTCACGGCTGAATAACTTGCGAAAGCGCGCCCTGCGATGCAGTTTTTTGGGAATCAGGTGATGAAAGGTCAGCGGCAGCACGCGCCCGCAACAGGGGCAGGCAGCCCGCGTGGGGCGGCGGCGGCGTTGGCACGTTTTTTCCATCATGGCATTAATACGCAGGCTGGCCGATTTGCTATCACTGCTTAGTTATTGGCCAACGCTTATCGCGCCTTGCCTGAGGTAGGACACGATTCACGGATAACTATAGCTGGCCTGCAAGCCGAGCGGCAGTCCCAATTGCCAAAACAACAGGAGGAAGGCGCTCCAGGCGACAAGGAAGCACAGGGAATACGGCAACATCATGGCGGTTACCGTGCCGATACCTGCATGCTTAACGTAGCGCTGGCAATACACCACTACAAGCGGGAAATAGGGCATCAGTGGCGTAATGATATTGGTGCTCGAATCCCCTATGCGGTAGGCCGCCTGGGTCAGATCAGGCGATATACCCAGTTGCATCAGCATGGGTACAAAGATCGGCGCAAGCAGCGCCCACTTTGCCGAAGCCGAACCCACAAACACATTCAGCAAGCCGGTAATTACAATAACGGCAGTGATGGTGAGCGCGCCGGGCAAGCCAAGCGCTCCTAACAATGCGGCACCCTGCAGCGCCAGCAGCACGCCAAGATTCGACTGTGAAAATGCAAAGATAAACTGCGCGATAAAAAACATGATCACCAGATAGTAGGCCATGGTGTGCATCGACTTGGTCATGCCCTCGATGACATCACGCGAACTCTTGACCGTGCCCGCTCTGACACCGAATACCACTGCCGGCAGCAGAAACAGGACAAAAATCAGCGACACGATCGACCCCATTAGCGGCGCTCCCGGTTCCGTAAGCGCTCCGCCGGGGCCGCGCCAGGAAGAATCCGCCGGCCAAGCCGTCAGGGCCAACAGCAACAAGCCAGCGAACATAGCCCACAGTGCAGAGCGCAAGGCCCTGCGCTCAGTCCCGCTAAGCGCTTCCATGGTGGGCAGGTCAGACAGGTCAGTATCGAGTTCGGTTGCCCGCAGGCGCGGCTCCACCACACGGTCTGTGATATACCAACCCAACGCCACAATCAGCGCCGAGGATGCGGCGGTAAAGAAAAAGTTATTGAGCGGGTTCAACGTCAGAGCCGGATCAATAATCTGCGCCGCCGACTGGGAAATGCCCTGCAACATCGGGTCGATGGCCGAGGGGATGATATTGGCAGAGAAGCCGCCGGACACCCCGGCAAATGCCGCTGCAATACCCGCCAGTGGGTGGCGCCCTGCGGCATAAAAGATCACGCCGCCCAACGGGATAACCAGCACATATCCGGCGTCAGCTGCTGTGTGGCTGAGAATGCCTACCAGAATAATCATCGGGGTGAGCAGCCAGCGTGCAGTGACGCCCATCAATGCGCGCAGAGCCGCATTAATAAAGCCGGTGTGCTCGGCCACGCCGATACCAAGCATAGCGACCAGCACCACACCGATCGGATGGAAATGGGCAAAGTTTGTCACCATGGAGGCAAAGAACAGCGTCATCGAACTACCGGAGAGTTGGTTGACCACCTGCACTGGCACCCCACTGCGCGGATCGATAAGAGCAAACTCCAGATAAGAAAGTGGCCAGGAAATCAGCCACACCAGTGCCAGCAAAGCGACAAACAATATGGCCGGATCGGGCAGGCGGTTGCCGACGCGCTCGATCGCGGCAAGGCTGCGCTGGAAAAAACCGGTTGGCGCATTATCTGTCATTGGTATCCGGGGGTTCAGGAATCAGGTTACGAGTCTAATGGTGCGCGGCGGTTGCTACAATCTGGTATCAGCGGGATGGCGATGACTTAAGCGTGAGAATCGGCAAACCTGAGTCATGTTGAATATCCTTCTATACAGCAGCATCCCGATACTGTGGCCCGTTCACAGACGGACTGTTGAATCGCCATCATCATAAAGGGTTTAGACACGTGATGCCTGTCAGGGTACGAGCGTCAAGCGCCCGCCGCCTGTTGGCATTACGCACCAGAAAAGCGCTCGCGGTTGCCACTAGCGGTGCATGGGCGCCTGCCAAAAACAGTTCAGGACATTTCTCATCTTGTAAAAGTCATATAAATCATAATGTTATAAATATACATGCATCTTGGCATAGTTATTGCGATTCCACGGTTGAGCCAGAGATACACAACTGGGCATGACCTTAGACGAATGAAAGTACAGAGCTAAAGAATGAATATGCCCATGATACCCGCGCTGGAAGTGAGTACAGGCCAGGCAGATCTCGAGCAACCCATCTGGCTATTTCAACGGTATCTGGCGCGTCAAATTAAACAAGTAGCGACAACTTAACTCTCTACAGTCGGGGATTTTGGCAGATTAAACGCCCGCGACCAGAAATAGTCGAACGTTAGTTGCAAGCAATCGCCCGACTCGATTCAAAGAATGCACTTATTCTGAGATCCCGGTGACTGACATAGGATCGCTAATACAGCCAGACTGCGTCGCTGATGATATCGAATGAAAGGGCTCTGCCCCCCCTCCCGGAACCTGTTAATCTGTTCGGCATTGCACCGCGCCAATTCAAAATTTTACCCATACACTCAACAATAGAAACCCAAAATTGTGATGGCCTCTGAAGCAGTAAAGTACTATCGGTCTTGGCTCAATATCCTGAAGAATGCCGCGCAAATCTGGTTGGATAGTAACGCGTTTGCCAATGCTGGCTCGCTGGCATTCTTTACCCTGTTTTCGATTGCCCCCGTGATGATCGTGATTGTCAGTGTGATTGGCGTCTTTTATGGCCAGGAAGCGGCGCCGGGGCAAATCGCGGCACAATTGCAAGAAACAATTGGCGCTGAGGCAGCTGAGACTGTGCAAATGGCAGTCTCCCAGTCGAGCCTGAAGGAAGGCGGCCTGCTGGCTACCCTGGCAGGCATTCTGGCAATGCTGGTGGGCGCGACTACCGTATTCGGGCAAATGCAAAACTCACTAAACGCCATCTGGACCGTGGTGCCAAAACCATCGCGCAATAGCCTCTTCCTGTTTCTCAGAAAACGCTTCACTTCCCTGACAATCGCACTCGCAGTGGGGCGCACGCTCATCGCTTTATACCTTTCCTCCGCGGCTACCGCATCGACTTATGGCGCAGCCGGATCACTTGTACTCTTACTGCTTTGGGTGACCTACTCGTCACTGATTCTTCTGTATGGCGCAGCCTTTACCCAGGCCAATTTGCTTGCCAGGGGCCTCAACATTCAACCACGCAGCGTAGCGGTGCGAATTCGCCGAGAGATCATCGAAGACTGAATCATAAGAAAGATGAAAGCTGTCAGAGAGCCATCGGCGCGTTGCTGGACTTACCGGTTTTTATCAACGGGGCCGCTGACAGTGGTTGCATAGATAAAAGGGCCTGGAGTTTGCGTTCTCGCGCACGATCGGCGAAGCGCATTCGTAACAGGCTTTGCCGTCCCGGCCGAAAACCGCAAACCTGCGCTTTTCGTAAGATTGACCACGGGCTTTCAGCGCCTTCTCGCGGCCAGGTTTGTTGGTTATGCCGCCGGTCTGGTAGCTGCGCAAACTCAGCTGCAATGTCTGGCGGGCCAGATCGCCGACCTGCTTTTGGCTGAGGTCCATCGGGCGCAGATCGGGGTGCAGCCCTGCCGCAAACAGAATTTCCGACCTGAGATAGTTGCCCAACCCGGCAATGAAGCCTTGGTCGAGGAGGATGCTTCCCAACTTGCGCCCCGCAAACTCGCGTGCCGTAAGTCTGCTTGCAATGGTTTTCCAATGCAGATCTTTGCTGAGAATATCCGGCCCCAGCCGCGCGAGGAATGGATGCCGGCCGATGTCTTCCGTGGGCCAAACGCTTATGTCGGAGGCGCTATACAGCAAGGCGCTGTAGTCAACTGTGTGAATCGCCAACCGCAACGATCTTCCGGTAGCGGGGATGGCGCCGGCCCGGACGACTCTCCACACGCCATAGAGCTGGTTGTGCGAATAAATGGTCAGTCCATTATCGAAATGCGTCAGCATGGCCTTGCCACGGGTCTCGACGTCAGTCACGATTTTACTGCGGAATCTGGCGCCAAAATGCCTGAGCCTTGGCTGACTAAAACTGACCCGCTGGACAGGCACAGCTACCAGAACCTTGGCGATCTGGTCTGCAGCACGTCGTATTTCGGGACCTTCCGGCAAACTCAATCCTTCTTCATTTGACAGAGCTATCTACGAAAGGGAATCGATAACAGACCACAGCAAAGGCGCCAGGATGGATGCTGTTTAAACCGCGACACCAATCCCATCTGCGGCTAATACAAGACACATCAGTGCAATAGGCCCGCAGCAGTGAGTCTTGCCACCAGGCCGGCAGTGAGAACCTGATAACCCCGAGAATTAGGGTGTATTTCATCGGCTTTTAAGTCGTCGTCGGATAACACCTCCGAGAATACATCGCTGACCAACACTACGCCGGTTTCCTCGGCCAGCTCCTCATAAATCGGGGCATCGACGAGGGCACCCATGGTTGACCGCAACAAAGACAGTTCTGGCACGCTGATCAGCACCGTGGTGGCGCCGCTGGCGAGGGACAGGTCGATAATCTGGCGTAGGTCCTGTTTGACAATTGCCGCAGGTCGCCGCCGGAGGAAATCATTGCCACCCAGTTCGACAATCACCAGTTGGGGTTGGTGCTGCGCCAGCAGTCCGCCAATGCGGTGCTTGCCTTGGCTAGCGGTATCGCCGGATACCCCGGCGTTGATAACGTTCCATCCAGTTTCGGCTGCCAGTAGTGTCGGGAAGTCCTCACCTCTATTGGCACCCACCCCGCAGGTGACGCTGTCGCCAAAGGCCAGTACGGTTGCGCCCGGTGCCAGAGCGTCAAGTTGCGGGCCTTGCTCACAGGCACTTAAAGTCGCCAGCAGAACGGTGACTGTAATCCAGTGGTGTCGCCTTTTTTGCATGTCGCTTCCTGACCCTTGTGGATATCGGCTAGTTCACTTGCCAGTACGGTGTAACCTTATGTATCACAGCTAGCCTTCCAGAAGCCGTCCACTGCGTGTTTTGGCGTCTTTGCCAACTTCTGCATCAGCCCGAAATCAATCATCGACAGAAAGTAACGTTTCCGAACGTAATCCAACATGGCTAACCAGAGCTTCGCTGTCATTTCAGAATCGTAAAGCGCTCGGTGAAAAGTACCTGCTACGGGGATATTCATAAACTCGACCAGAGTACCCAGTTTATGATCCGGTGCCTGCTGATAAATGCGTCGAGCTGCAAGCATTGAGCACGAGAACTGACCAGAGTAATCACACGAAATTCTTTCAAGTTCAGCATCAAGGAATCGCTTATCAAAAGACGCATTATGCGCCACCAGATTGTATCCACGGATAAAGTCAGCAAAGTCCCGCATCACCTCTCCACATGGCCGGGCCTGCGCGAGCATCCCATTGCTAATACCGGTATAGGATTCGATAAAATTGCTCACGCGCCGCCCCGGATTCATCAATTCCTGAAAGCGCCCGGTCACCTCACCATTCTCAATTCGTACCGCACCGATCTCAATGGCCCGATCACCCTCGCCGGGGGACAACCCCGTGGTCTCAAAATCAAGCACCACGACTGTATTGGCATTCGGCATTATGGTGTACTCATGGCACAGGGCGCTGTCTATTTTCAACGGACTATACTGCCTGTTATTAGACCAAACAATCCGACAGATTTTGTCGCGTGTCGGCGTGGTAATACTGTTTTTTACAGGCGCTTGGCTGTTGTATCGGATTCTTCGCTGAGTGTTTTGCTTGCACGATGAAAAAAATTTACCGATGAAGTCGCCGAAGTTCGCTAACTGAACTGAGGCTCCAACGCTTAGGTCTGTGCTCAACAGGACAAATGAAATCCAATTGAAAAGCCGTTAATTGAAGGTCAACGCTTGCATCATCAGCATATAAGCGGTCACCTAAAGCAGGGAAACCTATCAGAGCAAGGTGCTGGCGTATTTGATGTTTACGCCCAGTTTCAATTTTAACTTCTAATGTGCTGCTGCTTTCATCTTGATCTAATATTTTAGTGATAACCGTTATGGCTTGTTTGCCATCTAACTCTTGATCGATTCTGAGTGGTAATTCTCTATCGCTGAAATCGCCAGCAACAACGGCGTGATAGGTTTTGTCGATTTCTCTGTCGGCAAACATTCTGGATAATTCAGCGGCTATTTTTTTACTGTGAGCAATAATCATTAATCCGCTAGTGGCTCTGTCTAAGCGGTGAACTGCATAGACATTTTGCTTTAACTGTTTTTCTGCCGCACGAGTTATGGTGCAGTGATCACTCCATTTGGAGCCTTGGCTAAACATGCCGGCTGGTTTAAACCAAATGCTATAGGATGATTCGTCGCTGATTAATGTGGTGAGTTTGGCTTCTTGTTCTAAGATTTCAGGGTCGTAATACAAGTGCAGTGTGTTGCCGACTTTAAGCGCGCTTTTCACCCGGCGTAAACGCTTAACGTTTTTACCGTGTTCTAACCACACGGCGCCTTTATCCATAGCTTGTTTGATTTGCCCGCGGGTTAATTCCGAATTTTCAGCGAGCAATGTGGCCGGGTCTTTATTCAGTATGTAGGCGTTTATTTTTAGATGTATTTCAGTTTTCATCTTCGTGCTCATGCCTTGTTTTCAATGACAGGCTCAGCGCCTTTTGCGCTAGCCAAGCCTATGCCCGACGACGCGCCGGTAATCACTACGGTATTTGGGGCCATGTCTATTCCAAAAAAGTAAGCAGGGTGGGACTTGACCATAAAATACAGACTCAGTCGCCTTATTTTCGAATTTGTCATTATTAATTGAAGCATTTCGTGATTAAGTGGCTTTTTCCTTTAAAACAGACAGAGAAAGAGAATTCGCAAGGCACTACGTATCAATATGACCAGCTACAACGACGATGCCGCTTTAGAAATGGTGCGCTTTTGCGCTGAAAATGGATGTGCAGTGGTAAGCCTTAAAGTGCATCACTGCGGCTTTAATGGCTCGTTAGCATCGAGAAATCGTTTAACAAAAGACGCACTATGCGGCACCAGCTTATAGCGACAGATAAACTCAGCAAAGTCCCGCATCACCTCTCCATAAGGCCTGGCCTGCGCGAGCGTCCCATTAGTAATCCCGGTATAGAATCCGATAAAACTGCTCGCGCGCTGCCCCGGGTTCATCAATTCCTGAAGGCGCGCAGTCACCTCGCTATTCTTAATCGTTACTGCTGTGATCTCAATGGCCCGATCACCCTCTCCGGGCGACAAACCTGTAGTCTTGAAATCAAGCACCACGACTGTATTGGCATTCGGCATTATGTTGTACTCATGGCACTGGGCGTTGTCTGTTTTCAACGGACTATGCCGATCCTTATTGAACCAAACAAGCCACCCTGTACTTATCTTCAGGATGCAGAAAAGAGTAACAGCCGGAGATAACCGTGGTCTGTCACCGTGGTCTGTCACCGTTATCTGTCCCCGTTATCCGATTATTGTATTCGTAAGGTCTATACCGCACTTTCTTGCGTAAAGTCGGCATAGGAGAAAATACAATGATTCGACCCACCGTCGGTGATATGCCGGACGCCCGCCAACTCAGTCGCCGCCTGCAAGCCGACCTGCGCTCCGACCATGCCGGGGAAACGGGGGCCGTCTGGATTTACAAGGGCATCCTGGCTCTGACCCGAAATGCCGAGATTCGGCGCTTCGCCAGCGAGCACCTCGTGGCCGAGCAGCAGCACCTGGATTTTTTTGAGCAATGGTTACCCAGCGCGTGCAAGAGCAGGCTGCTCATACTGTGGCGTCTGGCGGGATGGAGCCTGGGCGCTGTCGCTGCAGTTGGAGGCAAACGCGCGGTTTACCTTACGGTTGAGTCTGTGGAAACCTTCGTTGTGCAGCATTATCAGGATCAGATCAACTATCTGGAGGAGAGGGATAAGCATCGGCAAATTCAAGCCGTGCTGGGCCACTTTCAAGCCGATGAAGACCAGCACCGTATCGAAGCTGCTGACGCGTGGCAGCGGGCGCGTAAGGGTATGCTAGCACGTTGCTGGTGCTCAATTGTCGGCGAGGGCAGTCGCCTCGCCGTCATCGCAGCACGCAGGGTCTGAGAGAAACAGGCAATGGTGGGACGTGTGAATTGACAGTTGTGGGCTAAAAGCTGCAATCATCCCTGCCGAGCGCCTGCGCTGCGGCGCCTGAATTGCTGGCGTCATTTTTAGAATTTGGTTCGCTCTGGACGAACCCGACGATATAAAAACAACAATGCCACCGCGAGGGTGGCATTGTTAATGCAAATTGGTGGGCCGTGATGGATTCGAACCATCGACCAATTGGTTAAAAGCCAACTGCTCTACCAACTGAGCTAACGGCCCGGGAAGGAGCCCGGTATGGTACGGATTTAGGCTGAAAACTCAAGTGCTTTTTTGAGTGAAATCATGCTCATGCAGCTATTAATAGTAGCGGGTAGGGTCTTTCAGGCCCGCATCGATGAAGCCTTGGCGACGCAGCCTGCAACTGTCGCATTTGCCGCAGGCCAATCCGTGCTCGGTGACCTGATAGCAGGAAACAGTGAGGGCATAGTTCACACCAAGCGCGATCCCGGTACGGATTATTTCACCCTTACCCCAGGTCATCAGGGGCGTATGGATGGTTATTTTCTGCCCTTCCACCCCGACTTTGGTGGCAAGATTCGCCATGCTCTCAAACGCCGCTATGTACTCGGGCCGACAATCCGGATAGCCGGAGTAATCCACAGCGTTTACACCAATAAAAATATCGTGTGCGCCCAGCACCTCTGCCCAACCCAGCGCGATGGACAGAAATACCGTATTGCGTGCGGGCACGTAGGTGATAGGGATGCCCTCGGTTGCTTCCTCCGGCACCGCAATCGACAGATCAGTGAGGGCAGAACCGCCGATACTGTCCAGGTTCAGTTTCACGACCTTATGTTCCACATCGCCGAGGGCGCGGGACACTCGCTCGGCCGCGAGCAACTCGCCGCGGTGGCGCTGGCCGTAATCGAAACTGAGGGTGTAACAGGCGTAACCTTCGGATAAGGCCATGGCCAGCACAGTAGTGGAATCCAGGCCTCCTGAGACAAGAATGACCGCTCGCTTTTGCTCACTCACGGCACTCAATGCCCCGGCTCGTCATTCCACAGCAGTTTGTGCAATTGCAGCTGCATCCTGACCGGCAAATTGTCGGACAAAATCCACTCGGCCAGCTGCCGCCCCTCCAACTGACCAAAGCTGGGCGAAAACAACACATCGGCAACTCGCTCATGCAGGCGGTATTCGTCAAGCTTGAAGCGCGCCCATTCGTAATCGGCGCGATCACAGATCACGAACTTAACCTGATCGTGCGCCCGCAACAGGGGGATATTGTTGTAATCGTTACGCCGCATTTCACCCGAGGCAGGGGTTTTCAGATCGAGGACGGTGACAACGCGTGGATCAACGCCAGTCAGGGTGATGGCGCCCCCGGTTTCCAGTGAGACTTCATAACCCGCGCCGCAGAGGGTTGCCAGCAGGGGGAGGCAGTTGGGCTGGGCCAGCGGTTCGCCGCCGGTCACGGTGACGTAACGCGGCGCGTATGCCGCAACACGTTGGGCGATAGCGGCGATACTGTGCATCTCCCCGCCAGTGAACGCGTATTCGGTATCGCAATACAGACAGCGCAGGGGGCAGCCCGTGAGGCGCACAAACACCGTGGGAAGGCCGACAGTGCGCGCCTCACCCTGCAAGGAGTAGAAGATTTCAGTAATGCGCAAACTCTGCCCCGTTTCAAAGAGCAGATTGCTAGATGGATCAGCTATAGAAGTAGTCATCGCACCGCAGATCAATAGTTCTGGGCAATGAAGTCCCTGGCTAACTGCACGACGGCATTGTTAGTACCCTGGTACTGGGTGATCACAAGATCCAGATACTCCTTGGCCCTCTCGCGATTGCCCTTCAGGAACTGTACTTTGCCCAGCTTGTACAGAGCATCCGGTGCCTTGCTGTTATCGGGATACTGGCTTAACAACAGCGCGAAAGACTGTCTTGAAGCCTCCAGGTCCGGTGGCTCCTTCACCAGATAGAGTTCGCCTAGCCAATAGTGCGCGTTGGCAGCATAAATACCGTCGGGAAAGCGCTGCAAAAACTGCTGGAACGCCGGCACCGCCTGCTCGAACTGTCGGCCCTGCACCAACGCGTAGGACGCGCGGTAAGCATCTGCTTCACCGGGCTGCTCAACGCCGGGAGTCGCACTGCGGGGCGCCGCCGGGGCGTTTACCGGAGCTGACATATCAATCCCGCCTGCAGGCTCACCCGCAGCAGCGTTGGGGGCTGTAGCTCCCGGCGCACCCGGTATGGGCGGCGCACTTGATGCGGGCGGTGCGCTCGCACCACCCAGGCGCTTATCCAAATCCATATAGCGCTGCAGGCTCTGTTCCCGCAGCGTGCCCAACTCATAGGCCTGCTCTTCTACCTTGCCATTGAGGCGCATAACCTCCTGCTGCAATTGCTGAATCTGCAAAAACAGGTTGCCAAGACCGGAGGCCTCAGCCGCCGCGCCCGCAAACGGGGCGGAACCTGCGACGGGTGCAGAAGCAGTATTTGCGACGGGTGCGCTACCCGAAATCGCGGCCGGCGCGTTACTTGCTCCAAAGCCGGTGGCGGGATACACCTGCGCCGGCTGCACGCCAAAGGGATCAGTGGTGGCGGACGATGCAGTGCTGCCCGTGTCGGGCGCGCTCATTCCCGCAGCTTGCGCCGCAGCGCGCTCGGCTTCGACATCCACGTAATTTTGTGCAAATGCCACGAAAGATAACGGGGCAGTCATTAAGACCAGCCCGTATGCTCGCAGCTTTTTGGTAACAGATAACGTCATGACTTACTGAGGCTTGAGCTCGACACGGCGGTTTTGGGCCCAGTTCATTTCACCGGAACCGTAAGCCACAGGACGCTCTTCACCGTAACTGATACTCTCGATACGGAAACTGTCGATACCATTGGCTACCATATAGTCCCGCACGGAATTTGCGCGCCGCTCGCCCAGAGCCATGTTGTACTCGCGCGTGCCGCGCTCATCCGTGTTCCCTTCAAGACGAATATTCTCGTTGTTGCGTTGCAGAACCGCGATATGAGCATTGACTGCGCTGAGAGCCTGCGGTGTCAGTGTGGAGCTATCGAACTCGAAATAAAACACGTTTCCAGCGGCCATAGCGGCCTCTTCGAAGCGCGCCATATCAGCAGAGGAGGCAGCTTGCTGAGCAGACTGGGCCGCTGCTGCGGCTGCGGCTGCAGCAGCTGCTGCGGCTGCGTCGTCCTCTTTTGTATCACTACCGGAACACGCAACCAGCAGGGCTGCACAGAACAGCAGCGCAATGGCCTTACCAGCAATAGACAGTTGTTTCATAGTCCTTAGTCCTTCCTTCATATCTTGATGAGTTAGCGAGCATTTACTCCGCTGTTTGCTATCGTACATTGAGCAACTTTATCAGCGACTTAAATAGGGTGACCACGCAGGTTCTCGTACATCGCCCTCACGGGCTGGCAGCATGAATTTTGCGTCACCGTCCACGGCTACCGCCGCAAGAATGCCGCGGTCTCCGTCTTTGGTGGCGTACAATACCATAGAGCCATTTGGCGCGATACTGGGACTTTCATCGAGCGCGGTGGACGTCAGAATCTGCATGCGCTTGGTCACCAGATCCAGTACCGCAATATGGAAGCGGCCGTCCTGCTGATGCACCATCACAACGCTGCGACCATCCTGCGAGACGCGAGCGCGCGCGTTGTAGCTGCCCTCAAAGGTAACGCGCTCGGTCTTGCCTGAGCGCACATCGTAGCTGTAAATCTGCGGCTTGCCGCCCCGGTCTGAGGTAAACAAGATTGATTGCCCGTCTGGCATCCAGGTCGGCTCAGTATCGATAGCGTAGTGCTTGGTAATCTGGGTAAGCTGCTTGGTCGCCAGATCCATCAAATAGATGTCCGGGTTGCCATCCTTGGACAGCGTCATCGCCATGGTTCTGCCGTCGGGCGACCAGGCGGGAGCACCATTAAGTCCCTTGAAGTTGGTCAGCTGCTGGCGACGACCGGTGGCCAATTCCTGGCGATAGATGGCCGGACGACCCGTCTCAAACGACACATAGGCAATATCCTTGGCATCTGGCGACCACGTGGGTGCGAGCAGTGGCTCCTGCGTTTCCAGCAGCACAATCGGCCGCGCACCATCGGAGTCCGACATGGTCAGCCGTGAAATATCTTTCCCGCCGGGCACACGCTTCACCGAAATGTATAACAGTTTGGTGGCAAAGGCCCCGGGAACGCCGGTTAGGTGCTCATAGATTTGGTCGGCAAGCCGGTGGGCGAGCATACGCGCATCACTGGTCGAGCCTGCCTCGTAGCCGGAAAACACTTTTTTCTGGCGCAACACATCAAAGAGCTCATAGTCCACACGCAACTGCGCGCCATTCATCGATTCCCGGCCAATAAGTAAGTACTCGGCGTTGAGCGAGCGCCAGTCGCGGTAGAACACCTCCCCTTCTGTGCTGGGGCTACCTAACATATCGGTCCGCGCAATCGTGGCGAACTGACCACTGCGGGCCAAATCGCCATCCACAATAGTTGCAAGGTCTTCCGCCGGCAGCCCGGAGCCCAGTCGGGCAAAGGGCACAACAGCGATTGCAGTAGGGTTGTCGGAACCCTGTGATATCTCGATGGTTAATTGCGCCAACGCGCTAGTGGCAGCGAGGGCCAATACTGCAGCCGATAATAGTACAAGTAGTTGTTTCATCAGTAACGCAAATCCTCTGGTCTGAATATCAAGTTAAGACGCCTGAACTTCCTCTCGAACTCGCCACTTGGCAACTTTTGTAACTCCGGGAACGCACCGGCTTTTTTCACCGCGTTTATCGCCGAATTGTCGAAGGCCACATTGCCACTGCTGCGCAGCAGCGTGACGCTGACCACCTCACCTGTCGGTATCAGTTGCACCACCAGCTCGCATTCCATGCCATTGCGCGCACTGGGCGGACGGCTCCAGTAGTTTACTACGGTCTGCTGAATCAGTGCGATGAAGCTCGCCGACATTTCATCTGCCGTAGCAGTCACTTCAGACGACTGCTGCTGAGAAACCGTGCTTAACTCGTCCTGCGCAATTCTGGCCAGCGCGTCGCGATTACTCTGCTGGCTAGGCGTCGGTTTTGGCGGAGTCGCCGGGGCCGGCTTAGGCTCTGCCTTGGGCGCAGGTTTAGGCGTCGGCGCGGGTGTCGGCTTGGGCGGCTCTGGTTTGGGCTCCGGTTTGGGCTCCGGTTTGGGCTCCGGTTTGGGCTCTGGTTTCGGTGGCTCCGGTTTCGGTGGCTCCGGTTTCGGTGGTTCCTTTTTGGGTTCAGGCTTGGGTGGTTCTTTCTTCGGCGCGGTTTTTGGTGCCTCGCGCTTAGGCTGCAAATCACTGACATCCACCAAACGCGCGTTGACCAGGTTGGGCATGGGTTTCGATTTGATACGCTCGCGCTCTGTGCTATCCCAGTTGGCGGTCATAAAAAAGACCAACAGACCGTGCAGCAGGAGAGTGGCCAGCAAAGGCCGCACCACTATGCGCGGCATCACTGGTTTGGCATAAATCGAGGTATTCACTGCGGGTTTTCAGTCACCAGTCCAACGCTGGGGGCACCCGCTTCCTGCAATGCGACCATCACGGTGACGACTTCACCGTAGGGCACTGCGCGATCACCCCAGATCAGGACCGGTTTTTCAGGACTGCGGCGGATCACTGCCGCGACTCGATCCTTGATAGTCGCCAGCGAAAGGGCCTGCTCCTCCTCACCGAGGTTAAGGAACAGCTGCCCTGCGGCGTCAACCGATACAATGACCGGTTCACTGTCCTGATTTTCCACGGGATCTGCACTGGCCTCAGGTAAATTGACCTGTACGCCCTGCATCAACATCGGCGCGGCCACCATGAATATGATCAGCAGTACCAGCATGACATCGATGTAGGGCACCACATTGATGTCCGACATGGGTTTGCGTTTGTTGCGATTACGGGCCACGGCGCCTTACCCCGCTCTTTTCTCGCGCGAGCGGGTTGCGAACGCCTGCCGGTAGAGAATGCCGGAAAACTCGTCCATAAACGTGTCATAGCGGTTGTTAAACACTTCAACCTTGGACGCAAAACGGTTGTAGGCGAGCACCGCGGGGATCGCCGCGAACAGGCCCATAGCCGTGGCGATCAATGCCTCGGAAATACCCGGAGCAACGGTGGCAAGTGTCGCCTGCGTGGAATTGGCGAGGCCGCGAAAGGAATTCATGATTCCCCATACTGTGCCGAACAAGCCAATGTAAGGGCTGGTGGAGCCGACCGAGGCCAAAAAAGCCAAATGCCGGTCGAGACGTTCTTCCTCGCGCATCATCGCTACGCGCATAGCCCGTCGCGCGCCCTCAATCAACGCCTCGGAATCCATTTCGGACTGTTGCGCAAGGCGGGAGAATTCCTTGAAGCCGGCGCGGAATATGCTCTCCATACCCAGAATCGCATGGCCGTCAGCCGCCCGCTCGTTACCCTCACGATAGAGCTGCGACAAGTCGATCCCCGACCAGAAGCGCTCCTCAAAACGGTACATCTCATCGTTTGCATTGCGAAAGTACAGAAATCGATTGACGATCATGAACCACGACACTATCGACGCTAGCACCAGAGTGGCCATCACCATCTTCACAGTGAATGAAGCAGACCATACCAGGTCCACCAAACTTAATTGTTCTTCCAACGCCCGTTCCCCTCAGACTGATGCTCTTACTTGCTGTGACAACCGCAAACGCTCCACCATCTCTGACGGCAGGCGTCGCGGTTTCAATTTGACCCGATCCACACAGGCAACTGTGACATCACCCTGCGCCAGCAGTTCCGCTCCCCTCATGATCCTCTGCTGGAAAACGATGCCAGCGCCGCGCAACCGCGCGATATTCGCCGTGACCTCGAGCTCATCATCCAAACGCGCGGGCAGCATATAGGTTGCCGCTACATCCCGCACCACAAACATCAGGCTGGCACTGAAAATGTAATTCTTACCGAAGCCAAGCGAGCGCATCAACTCCGTGCGCGCTCGCTCCATAAACTTGAGATAGTTGACGTAATAGACAATTCCGCCAGCGTCGGTGTCCTCAATGTAAACCCGCAGCTTATGTGAAAATTCCGCGGCGCTCACTGGGAACCGTCGCCCTCTCCGAGATCCAGTAGTGGCACGCTGGCGCTGACCGGTGAGTTTGTGGCACCCACGGAGGGCGCAGGCAAGCCAAAGTGCAGGTAAGCGGCGCGTGTTGCCATGCGCCCACGGGGTGTGCGCAACATATAACCCTGCTGGATCAGGTAGGGCTCCAGCACGTCCTCAATCGTGCCGCGCTCCTCCGAAATGGCAGCAGCCAGGCTCTCCACGCCCACCGGTCCGCCATCAAACTTTTCGATCAGCGCCAGCAGCAGGCGGCGGTCGAGGTGGTCGAAGCCCTTCTGGTCCACGCTCAGCATGTCCAGTGCGCGGTCGGCGATGGCACCGGTAATATGCCCGTCGGCCTTCACCTCCGCATAGTCGCGCACCCGGCGCAACAGCCGGTTGGCGATGCGTGGCGTGCCGCGCGCACGGCGTGCAATTTCCGCCGCCCCCCTGGTGTCGATGCCAATCTTCAGTATGTGCGCTGAACGCTCCACAATATGGGCGAGATCGGCCACTTCATAAAACTCCAGCCGCTGTACAATGCCAAAGCGATCGCGCAACGGCGACGTCAGCAAGCCCGCGCGAGTAGTAGCACCAACCAGCGTAAACGGTGGCAGGTCGAGCTTGATCGAACGCGCGCCGGGGCCCTCACCAATCATGATGTCGAGCTGATAATCCTCCATGGCCGGATACAGTATCTCTTCAACAACGGGACTCAGGCGGTGGATCTCGTCGATAAACAACACGTCCCCCGGCTCGAGGTTGGTCATCAGCGCAGCGATGTCGCCGGCTTTTTCCAGCACCGGGCCTGAGGTGGTTTTCAGCGACACGCCCATCTCGTGCGCGATGATGCTGGCCAGCGTGGTCTTGCCGAGCCCTGGCGGGCCAAAAATCAGCGTGTGATCCAGCGGCTCACCGCGGCCTTTGGCAGCCTGCAGGAAGATGCTCATCTGTTCCTTCACCACCTGTTGCCCGATATACTCGTCGAGCGTCTTCGGGCGAATCGCCCGATCGATGACCTCCTCGCGCGCGCCAGTGGCCTGCGGTGCTATCAGGCGGTCGGTCTCAATCATGCGTAAGCCCTCACGCTCGGACCATGGACTTCAGCGCGCGGCGAATAAGCTCCTCGCTCTCGGTCACGCTGTCATCGTTGACGGCGGTCACCATACGACTGGCCTCCTGCGGCTTATAGCCAAGTGAAATAAGAGCACCTTCGGCATCGGCCACGATGTCTGCCCTGGAAGACAGGGCCACACTGTAATCTGCTTCTCCGTCCGCTGCATCGTGCCGCACCAGCCAATCCTTGAGTTTGTCACGCATCTCTACCAACAAACGCTCAGCCGTCTTTTTCCCGACACCAGGCAGCGCCACCAACGAGGAGATATCGTCACGCTGCACACAACGGGCGAAACTCTGCGCGTCCATTCCAGACAGAATCGTCAGCGCCAGTTTAGGCCCCACTCCACTGACTTTGATCAGCTCGCGAAAGAGACTGCGATCGCGCTCCTCTATAAAGCCGTAAAGTAATTGCGCATCTTCACGCACCA
>JBDNIE010000165.1:0-4908 GCA_041688425.1 Halioglobus sp.
TACTTCAGTTCACAAAGAGGAGTAGGACCTTTTTCTGGCGTGGGTGGTATCACCTATGAAATCACTGGTTTTTTTGGCTAATACCACGGGGCTACCGAGTCCGCTCATGACGTGAACAGCCACATCCCACGACCATTGTGCGCACTCAAACACTGAGGGCTCTATCTAGTTCGCCACTGCAAAAAGTGGCCGTTGATCTGATAAAGACGGCCTCGGTTTTTTGAGCCGCAGCACCCATTCTACAAGTGGACGCCAGGCAGTATTCGAGCACATTGAAGTGAATTACAATCGACCCCGCTGTAACAGCGCTAATGGCTTTTACAACCTCCAGGCACTTTAGGAAAAATACGTCGCCTAACGATATGCCCACCGTTGATGAGCAGGATCGGTGTACAAAACATTTTTGGATTAAAAAGGAAAAAAATGAAGGTCGCTTTGCATGTTGGACAAATTGGACAACCGATTCCGGGAGGAATAGGTAGATACACGCAGTCTTTAATCGAGTCTTTACCTAAAGACGAAATCACTCTTTATACTTTTGCATGTGCTGATGATCCACTTGATACTCTCCCTCGCTATAAAAAAATTTCCAAGCTGAACTTTCGTATCGAGTATGAGCTTTGGCATCTATTTCGAAATCGTGACATAAATTGTGAAGGCGATGTTATTCACGCGCCGTCGCTGGCCATTCCGTGTTCGAAATCTCGTCCGCTGGCTGTAACTGTCCATGACATTGCTTTTGTTCGTCATCCCGGAGCATTTTCCAAGCGCGGAGTAAATTTTCATTCAAAGGGATTGGAAATCGCACGCAAGGAAGCGTCAGCAATTATTGTCCCTTCAAGATTTACTCACGATGAGTTAGTCCTGGAAGGAGTTGATCCAGGTCGGATTCACGTTATCCCTCACGGAGTAGCAATCGACGAAAACTCAGATTCCACGCACGATGCCGACTCTATCTATTCTCTTGGCGTTCCCAAAAGATATGTTCTGGCTGTTGGAACAATTGAGCCTCGAAAAAATCTTCCTTTGCTTGTTCGCGCCGTTGATGACCTTCGCAAGAAAGGTGACGATTTAGCTCTCGTTTTAGTAGGGCCCAGAGGTTGGGGCGAAGTTAAAGGGCTAGATAAAGATTTTGTTTATGAAGTCGGCCGAGTCTCTGACAAGATTTTGGATGCGCTGATGAAACAAGCAATTGTCTATTGTTTGCCCTCGGTCTACGAAGGTTTCGGCATGCCTGTGTTAGAAGCCATGGCCCGCAAAACGGCAGTCATTGCGTCTGCAGCAACGTCACTTCCTGAGGTTGTGGGTGATGCTGGCGTACTTTTAGACCCTTTGGATGCAACACAATGGTCTGCCGCTATAGCACAGATGAGTCAAGATGAAGACTTTCGTAAAGCCCATGCGCAAAAAGGTTTAACGCGAGCGAAATTGTTTACTTGGGAAGCCTCAGCACGCGCTCATGTTAGTGCATACATGAAAGCTTTGGAACATTGGCGAACAAAAATTAGCTAGGAGCCTGCCGGACTTGGCTATGCGCAGCGAGGCGAGAGGGGAACCAGACTCCCTCTGCCTACCGTCAGATTGAGCGTGTGCGCGCAAGGGATGTCGGGACTTCCCTTCACAATAGTCTTCGTGTGGGGTTCGCACAGGTTGGATCCATTCTCACCCCGCCGATCAATCCGTTGCAGCTAGCCTACAGATCGGACATTATGGCCAGCCGGTTTCCGATCTCGTGTTTTTCATAGCGATCAAATATACTTAGCTGAGGTTTGCGGGTTTCTCGCATCATAATCCCTCATGGTCTTGGTTATTTTGGGTTTACGCACTTAAAAGCTCACCAATATCACGAGGAGTTTTTTATATGTCTGTGAAAATGTTCCTTTAATATTTCAGTATTAGAGTTTCCGGATGCACACTAGCCAAGCGAGACTCACTCTATGGAAAAGATTTTGGTTGCATTCGATGCTACCGCCACGCCAGAACTATTGTTTGGTGCTGGATATTATGTGAAAGAACTTCTAATTGAACTTGACGAATGTAAAGAGATAGCGCTGAAGATCATTACTCGAAAAAATGACAAAAATAGGTTCAAAGAATTTGCGCCGAACGCTGAAATTCTGAATATTGCACCCGACTCGAAGTTCCTTCGAATCTTTTTCCAAATATTTCAGCTCGGCCCAATTGTTGACCGATTAAAAGTTAACTTATTTCACGGACCTCACTATCAGACTCCAAAGAATATGAAAACAAAAAGCGTTGTAACCATTCACGACATGACATTACTTATGCACAAAGATTTTCACCAAGGAGTAAAAACGAAGTTCTTTTCCAAAATTATTCCAGCTTCCATAAATCGAGCAAGTGCCATTATTGCTGTAAGCCAAAACACAAGTGACGACATCGAAAAAATATTCACGAAACACAGTCCGATTTTCGTCGCTCCACTTGGAGTCGACACCAAAAGATTCCACACCCAAAAAGACGAAAGTGAGAAAACCTTGTTAGAGACACGAGGAATAGCCAGTGACTATATTGCGTTCTTAGGCTTACTTGAACCCAGAAAATCAGTTCCTACACTCATTAATGCTTTTACACTAATCCATGACGAATTCCCAAACTTAAAACTGGTTTTGGCGGGATCACTCGGTTGGGGCTCTAAAAAAATAAGGGAAAGCATTGTCAAAAGTTCTGCAGCAGGGAAGATTATTGCGCCCGGGCGACTAGCAGAAAGCGAAACTGGACCGTTTCTTAGAAATGCACTGATTTTCGTTTACCCAAGCCTCTATGAAGGTTTCGGTATGCCGGTACTGGAATCGATGTCGTGCGGCACACCAACAATTACAACGAACTCGTCGTCATTGCGTGAAGTTGCAGGAAATGGCGCCCTACTTTTTGAACCTCAAGACGAAAAGACGTTGGCAGCACTTTTAACTACACTTCTTAAAGATCAAAAATTGCGCGATGAACTATCGAGCAAAGGACTGCGACGTTCAAAAAAGTTCTCGTGGAAAAATTGCGCAAGTATCCATTTAGAGGCTTACCAAAAAGTAGCCCAATTGCAATAAATGACAACCCAATTTTAGAAGTGGTTACGGTCGACGAAAAAAATTAGGCCGCCGTTTTACGATCGCGAAGTGATTAATTTTGGTCTATCCCCATTTATCAATGCGCTGAATCCCGGTAAAACCAGGCGCCAGGGTTATTGGGAATTGGGGGGAAACCAACGGGCACCGAGAAAGGTTCATCGAATGACGTTTCTGCCGTAAGAGCAGACCCAATAGTGTTACCCACAAGAATATAGGCCGGATGGTAGGCACCATCAACACCCGGAGCAAGCGTCGCACTCCAGCCATCAACCATCCGGAGAGATCCATTTTCATTCTGATAGGTCGGCCGCCAGCCATGCATGAACAGCGGGTCTCGCCTCAGCAAGGACCCGAATGATCCACTGAAAGTGTCTGGCGCAACAGGGCCCAGCAAATCATTAGCTGAAACGCCTCTGGCAGAAAGGTAAACGTTAAACAGCGCATTGATGTCAGAAACCGAGGCCCATACCCACCCGTTCAAGTCGAATCCGTTAAGCGTCGCTGTATTCCCGCAAACACCCGCTGGACACACCGCGCTGATCGCGCCCCAGGAAAGACCCATGAACAGATCTACTTGCGACCACTCGGTGCTGTTGACAGTGACACTATCGGTGATGAGCGCGCACGGATTGGTTGGATTTAGCGGGCAAGGATCAACATGATCAAACAAACCATCCCCATCCGTATCGACAGCGGGTACAAACACAGCCTGCAGCGCAGGCAGGGTCTGACCCCAGTGTTTCCTCACCGCCGTTGCCGAAATATTGAAGCTGCATTCGTAGTTAGGCGGCGCCGCATCGGCACAATAGTGAACCCAGTGATCAAATTGCCACCCTACATGCGGCACCGGGTAATACGTCTCCTGATAATTCCCTAGGGCGTAGTTTTCATTGCAAACAGTGTCTCCGGCCAGAAAATTTGACAACAGGCACGTGCGTTCTCCACTGGCAGACATAACGTCGCCTTCGCCGTCAATTTCGATCGGGTGGCTACAGGCATAGACAAACGATAGCGCTATGCTGATGAAGGTGATTCTGAATAGGCTTGGGCCCATGGTGTAATCCCCTGTGCGGTCAGCAAACAAGCCGCAAGTGATATAAGAGAACTATTGCTCGTCCGGATAATACTAGCAGCCGTTTGGCTCTTCCGCGAGAAAGCACAGGTTTTTTCCTCAAGGCCGCCACTCTTCCCTACACCTCTGGCGGCAGAGAAGATCACCTCGAAACTCCGCAAACGGGATTTGGGATAGTCAAAGTCGCCCGATCTGAGGGATTGAGCCGATAATCATCTAGTACCCTTAGAATTGCGCTATTATACTACGCCAACAAATAAAGATTTGTCATCATGGATGCCAGTGAGGTCAGCCGTATTATTGAGATGGCCTGGGAAGATCGCACGCCTTTCGAGGCGATTCATGGAGCATACGGGTTATCAGAGCCTCAAGTAATCCAGCTCATGCGCAAAGAAATGCAACCACGGTCTTTTAGAATGTGGCGCAAGCGCGTTGCGGGTAGGCGCACCAAGCACTTGTCACGACGCAATTTTACGGTGGGGAAGTTCCGTTGCCCCACGCAAAAGATGCGCTAGGTCTGCGGGCAATTGCGCACGTTCGCCTCGAGCTGACTGCAGCTCCTCCCCCGACTCACGCGTTACATCACTCCCCGGCCCGGCATCGACCCTGCGCTGAAGTGGCCACCAGATCCTGCGTCGAAGTGACAGCATCAACGGGGAGCTGATTGCAAACAATCGCCATTGTGCACGTAGAGCATGTTGATGTGACTGCGGCCCATCTCTTACTACAAACCAAAGGGCCTGTTCTTGA
>JBDNIE010000011.1:0-3162 GCA_041688425.1 Halioglobus sp.
ACATGATGCAAATGGACGAGACCACGGTGCAGGTGCTCAATGAACCGGGTGAATCCGCTCAATCGAAATCTTACCTGTGGCTACAGCGCGGTGGGCCACCCGAGCACCCCATCGTTCATTTTGCGCTTACGATTTCTCTGGTTTCAGGACGTTAACTGTCAGTACCCTGCCTGCACCAATACCGGGCTCGTCGGCTGGCCCGCTGGCAAGCCGCATGCTTTTAGCTGTGATGAGAGGTCGCGTTCAGGCTATTTTTAAATCGTTGTTATGCTAAAGTTGTTTAATGCTGGACCTTGGGAGCGACGCTTATATGATAAATTGGCCGGCGGTGTTGATCACGACAACGGATCGTGGAACGCTGCTTTATTCGCTCAAGGTTGCACCGCCATGGGAAAGCCTTGAAACGCAAACGTATAGTTTGGGAAAAAATGATCTGAAATTTCTTTTAAGCCTTCGGTCAAGAACACTCTGTGACGAGGTTCCTGTTCAAGAACAACAAGCTTTTATCGATGTTTTGACGAGGTTTGGCTTAAGCCGAAAAACCGATGCCGCGCATGTTTCCTCTACTGTGGGCTCCACCAGTAATGGTGGTGCCAACCCGGCAGTTAATGAAGCCCAGATATATTCACTAAAATGGCCTATCATTTGGGAGGTCACACCGGACGGGTTTATATGTCGGGACCATGACGGTGCTCCTGGTCGAACGCTATCTGCAGGGGCGGTAAATCTGGCGGAAAGATTTGTGACACCGACCTCTTTGGACGGCCTTGAATCTGATGTGGATATTGATATTGATGAAATAGGCCATGCCTTGCAAAGCTATGCCGCTGAATTGAAAACAGCCGGATTCTTGGAGCCGATAGGTGATCCCAAGGCAGCTAAAGACTCAGGTGAATTGGCGTCTTCAAAGTCGACAATGTTCGCGTACCATGCAGGGTTTACGCAGCGACTGGAAAAATTGAGGAAACGCCATGAAGACGGTCAACTGGCTGGGTTAAGAAGAATAAAGATCCACCTTGTTTTGACCAATTGGTGGACTCCTCCCTTGGCCCTCGGAATGATCATGTCGCATGCGCGAGTTTGGAGCAAAGGTAAGCTGGATAAGTCCTACGATCTGTTTCCAAGGTGGGTCGCTCCCTACCAAAACGTGGCCACGTTTGAAAGTGGTCCATCTGTATTCTTGTTTTCCGACTATATTTGGTCTCACGATATAAACCTTGAGCTTAGTCGGCGCATAAAAGCGGCCAACCCAAACGCTGTTATTATTCATGGGGGGCCGGATTGCCCCACTTACCGTGAAGACGCAGAACGTTATTTTTCTGACCACCCCTATGTAGACGTAGCCGTAAGAGGAGAGGGTGAGGAGACGATTTGCGAGATTTTGGATGCCCTTGCGCCGGGTCTTTTGGCGGACAAGATTGACTTGAATGTACTAACGTTTGTTTCGGGTCTGAGTTATCGGTCTCACGATGGCACGGTGGTCCTGACCGCCCCGCGCCCCCGAATGTCAGACTTGAATGTCATTCCATCTCCATTTCTGGACGGAACTTTTGACGTATTTGAGAGCGACGATGAAATTCATATGCTCGTTGTTGAAACCAACCGCGGATGTCCGTATGGATGCACATTTTGCGACTGGGGATCGGCAACTAATGCCAAGATAAGACAGTTTGACCTGCAAAGGGTTTTTGCCGAGCTTGAGTGGTGCGCGAAAAACAAAGTTCAGCAGATTTTTATCGCAGACGCAAATTTTGGTGTTTTCTCGCGGGATATTGAAATTGCCCAGTGTGTGGCAAAAGTGAAAAAGCAATATGGGTACCCGAAACGGTTCATTACCAATTATGCGAAAAATTCAGTTAAGTATTTGCGCCACATCGTTGAAATTATTTCCTCTGCAGGAGTATTAACTGAAGGTCTGCTGTCTCTGCAGTCCATGGATGGTGATACGCTGAAGGCTATTCGACGCTCTAATATCAAGACCGAAAAATATGATGAGCTTGCAGCAGAATTTCGCGCAAACAAGCTGCCCTTGTTTGTCGACCTGATGATGGGGCTTCCGGGACAGACCTTCAGGTCGCTTCAAAACGATTTACAATTATGTGTCGACAAGGAAGTTTTGGCAAAGTGCCACGGCACCGAACTCTTAGTCAATAGTCCCATGAATGACCCAGTGTACCGCAAGGATTATGCAATAGAGGTGTCGCGCCCGCCTGGTCCAGCGGCGATTCATGATGAGACTTTGGTAAAACCCCGTGAAGCGTCTCTGGTCATTAGCTCTTCCAGTTTTTCCAGGGAGGATTATCATGACATGCACCGCATGCGACGCGTTTATCTCTTATGCGAAAACCTAGGCGTTCTAAGATATTTGGCTCGTTACGTCCGGTCTAAAACCGGTATGCCCGAGGTCGATTTTTATGAGGCCTGGCGCAAAACTGTTCAGGCCGACCCTTGGACGTGGCCCGTATCCTGTTTGACGGCGAGTATTGTTCCATCCGCCATGGTCCCCCCTGTGAGTTGGGCTAATCTTTTGGCGGAAATGAAACGGTTTTGCGTGGAACATTTATCACTGGACCCAGGGAGCGAACTTGACTGCGCGTTGAAAGCCCAACATGCTATTTTGCCAACACCCAGGCGGGCGTTTCCTGAAACCGTCGACCTGCCCCATGATTTTTCAGCTTGGCACGATGCAGTGTTGTCATTGAAATTGGGAGATCATCCCACAGATTGGGAAAAACATGTCCCGCAGCTCAGTACATTTGGGCCGGCGACTTTGGAAGTTCATGATCCTAGAAATGTGTCGAACAGGGCGATGGCAAAAGAATCGGCCATTGCTGCCTATGTGGATTGGGAATTGGAGTCAGCCATTTCAAGACCCGCGCCAGGCCACCATCAACTGTAATCTGTTGTTCCGCAGGCCGCAATTTGGTACTGACATGCTAACTCAGCCAAAATTGTTAGAATCGGCCAGTGAATACCTACAAGCGACACCGATTTCCATCCGATTTCCACCCGATATCATCAGTTACTCAGTGGGGCTTTACTATCACTTCAATCTGAGCCATCGAGATATCGAAGATTTCCTGGCTCAGAGAGGCATCACTGTCACTCGGCAATCGATCCATCTCTGGTGTATTGAATTTGGTGCTCTGTATGCCCGAAGAT
>JBDNIE010000166.1:0-16579 GCA_041688425.1 Halioglobus sp.
AAAATGGAGGCAATCCAGACAGCCACACCCCGGCACACGAGTCGGTAATTACCGTTGCTCCCTTCCGGGCCTGGCGGAGTTCACTACCTATCATTGCGAGGGGACCGCCTGGATCACCATTGCGTCTGCGCGGCTGATCAACTTCGCCTCGCCGAGGGCGCGTATTTTGCGTCAATCGGGTTGTAGCTGCAAGCAATGATCCGATTACCCGCTTGACTCACATGTAAGAATCATTAACATAGATGTTAAACCCTTTTACATTATGTGACGAACTGATGACTGGCACCGCCATACCCCCCTCAACACGGCGCTCCAGCGTCATTGGAGTCTTTGCCGCTATTGCGCTGGTGATGACAATGACGACTCTGTTATACCTTCGCGTCGCATTCTCGGCGGACATCGCGTCCAAATCACCGTTGCCAGTGGCCTCTACTCTTTATCAGGTGCAGAACGGCTACGAGCGCACCGTGTCCTACCTGGGCCTTATTGTCGCAGGGCGCAAGGCCGATCTGGGTTTCGAGCTGTCCGGTATGGTTGCGACCCCTCCTCCCCGCCCGGGCACCTCTGTAATGCAAGGCGACGTGCTGGTCACGCTAGACGATGCAGCGCTGCACGCGAAGCGCAGGTCGACGGCGGCGACCCTGCAACAGGCGCGCGTGGAGCTTGAACTGGCACAGTTAAAGGCCCGTCGGCAGGAAGATTTGATCAAAACCGGCGCTGTTTCCAACGATGTCTACGATGAGACCCGCATGCGCGCCCTGGCATTGGAATCCCGCGTGGACGCTGAGTCTGCCCACCTCGGGGCTATCGACATAGAATTGCAAAAATCCAGGCTGCTCGCACCCTACGATGGCATTGTGGCCGATCGGTACGTACAACAGGGCGCTATCGTCAACCCGGGCGTGCCCGTGGTGCGCCTGTTAGAGGCTGCACATCAGGAGTCGCAGATTGGCGTTAGCGCCGAGCGCGCAGGCACACTGGAGTTGGGAAACTTCTACACACTAAAACTGCGTGCCATCACCTTTAAGGCAGAGCTGCTGTCAGTTCGTCCGGATATCGACCCGATTACCCGCACGGCGACCGCAGTCTTTTCCATCCCAGGGGCTATTGAGGCACTCGATGGCGAACCGGTGACACTGGACCTGCAGGAGACCGTAAACGAGTCAGGCGGTTGGCTGCCCACCGCATCCTTAGTTGAAAGGAACCGCGGCATCTGGACAGTACTGAAGCTGGAACCAGAGGGGGATCAGCTGCGCGCGGTGACCGAGGCGGTGGAGGTTCTGCAGATCAATGGTGACCGCGCTTTTGTCCGCGGCACACTGGCACCCGGTGCGCGCGTTGTAGCCAGCGGCACGCACCGCATTACAGCCGGCGCGGTGGTGATCTCGGCGAGCGACGACTGACATGCTGGCGAGCTACATATACAACCACTCGCGCTATTTTACGCTGATTATTATTTGCGTAATTGCCGTCGGCATTACCAGTTTTAGCTCGATTGCGCGGCAGGAAGACCCCACGGTGATGAACTTTATCGGCACCATCACCACATTTTATCCGGGCGCCACGCCAGACCGGGTAGAGACGCTCGTCACCCGGCCGCTCGAAGACGAGTTACGTCAGATATCAGAAATCGACGAGCTCAGGTCAACCTCCAGCGGCGGCGTCTCATCTATCAATATCCAACTCATCGACACCTTGGCTGATGACGAGCTGGAACGCGCCTGGTCAGAGGTTCGCGATGCTATGGCCGACGCAGCCACGCAATTTCCGGCGGGCACTAGTACGCCGGTATTCGACAACGATCGCCTGACCTCTTTTACCAGCATTGCTGCACTGTCGTCCGCGACATCTCACGACATGCCACTGTCGCTGCTGAATCGTCTGGCCCAAGACTTTGCCGATCAGGCGAGAAATCTTCCAAACACCAAACTGGTGGAAGTGTTCGGGGAACCGGTAGAAGAGATTCGCGTGGCAGTGAATGAAGCTGCGCTGATATCGCGCAGCCTCAGCCTGCAGCAGGTCGCCGCGTCGTTACAGGCCGCAGACGCCAGGATAGCCTCGGGTCGCGCGACCGACGCCACAACAGACCTGGTCGTTGAGCTGGCAGGTGGCTTCGACTCGATGGAGCGTGTCCGGGAGGTGATTGTCAGCACATCAGCCAGCGGCAGTGCGACCCGAATTTCTGATATCGCAAACGTCTACAAGGCGGCCGTAAGCCCTCCCCGGTCCATGGCAATGGCTCAGGGCCGCGAAGCCATTCTGATCGGTGTTGTGATGGAGTCGGGAAACCAGGTGGACGCGTGGAGCGTGACCTTTAATGAGTTTGTCGCAAGTTACCGTGAAAGTGCGCCGGCGGGATTAGACCTGCAGGTGAGCTATGACCAGAACACCTATGCCACATCGAGGCTATTTGACGTCGCCACAAACCTGGCGATCGGCGTGGCGCTGGTCATTCTCGTGCTGCTGTTTACGTTGGGCTGGCGCGCGGCCGTCGTGGTCGCCTGTATACTGCCGCTGTGCGGACTCATATCCATCACAGTCATGGAGCGCCTGGGATTGGCCCTGCACCAGATGTCGATCAGTGGCTTAATCGTTGCACTGGGTTTATTGGTAGACGGCTCTATCGTGATGACCGATGAGGTTCGAAAACGCCTGTTGCAGGGACAGAGTTCTGTCGATGCCATCCGCGGCTCAGTCGATCGTTTACGTGTGCCACTGATCTCCTCCGCCCTGACGACGGTACTGGCCTTCATGCCTATGGCCATTCTGCCGGGCCCGGGTGGTGACTTCGTCGGCGCGATCGCCAGCGCTGTTATTATCATGTTGGCCACCTCGACAGTGCTCGCGCTGGCCATCACGCCGGTGCTGGCCACCTGGCTCTTGCCGCGACAAAAAGCTGCGAGCGCACACTGGTGGATTGGCGGCGCCAGTAGCGGCAAGGCTGGCGAGGGCCTGGTGCGATCGCTGGACTGGAGCCTGCGACATCCCGCCGCCGCTATCGCGCTGGCGCTCTCACTGCCAATTACCGGTTTTCTGGCCTTCCCGACACTGACCGCACAGTTTTTCCCCGGCACTGACCGTGACCAGCTCTACATACAGGTAAAAAACGCTGACGGCAGGTCTATTTACGATACGGCTGCAACCGTACGCTTGATCGATGCCACACTGCTCAGCAACCCACTCATTCGAAGAGTTGACTGGAGCATCGGCGAAAGTGCACCTGCGTTCTACTACAACATGTTCCGCACCAAGGAAGGTATCCCCTCCTGGGCGGAGGCACTCGTCCTGACCTATGATAAAGACCTCACCGATGATCTTATCCGGCAGTTACAGATAGAACTCGATGGGGAGTTTCCGGGCGCACAGATTATCGTCCGCGGAATCGACCAGGGGCCGCCGGTTACGGCACCGCTGGAAATCGAAGTGACCGGACCCAATCTGGTGATTCTGCAGGAACTGGGTAACGCCTTCAGGGAACGCATGGACAACATCCCCTATGTGACCCACAGCAGCACTAGCCTGGTCGGAGGAGCGCCTAAACTGGTCTTTGAGCTGCAGGAAGAAAAATTGCGGCTGGCACGCCTGCAACTATCCGACGTTGCAGCTGCGCTGAACACCAGCCTTACGGGACAAGTGGGGGGCGAAGTTCTGGAGGGAACAGAGCGTTTGCCCGTGCGCGTGCGACTCGAAGAGAAGGCGTGGGGAACATCCGAGCAGATCGCCAACATTCTGGTGCCAGTACCAACATCGGCGCAGGCCCCATCGTCTTTGATAGCCGGTATTCCAATGAGCGCTCTGGGGGCACCCCGGCTTGTTCCAAGCCAAAGTCCGATTGCCCGCTACAACGGCAGGCGAACCAACCTTGTGCAGGCGTATCTCATCCGTGGCGTATTGCCGGAGGAAGCGCTCAAGATACTGCAACAGGATTTACGTGAGAATCCAATCGCACTGCCGGACGGCTACCGGTTTGCTTTTGGCGGCGATACTGATGAGAGGGCCAATGTGGTAGACCAACTTATGGCACCCCTGGGCCTGGTACTCGCGGCGCTGCTGGCGACCATTCTGCTGACCTTTAACTCATGGCGACTATCGGCGATCGCCGTGCTGGTATGCATCTGTTCGCTGGGCCTGTCATTGCTGGCTCTGGCTATTTTTGCCTACCCGTTTGGCATTCTTGCGGTGATCGGAGTGATCGGCTCAATTGGTGTTTCTATTAATGCCGCTATCATCATCATTACCGCACTGCAGGCCGACGAAGGGGCCGCTCAGGGAGACCTCCTTGCGATCCGCGCCGTGGTGATGGATTCCAGCCGACACATTATTTCCACGACACTCACCACCTTTGGAGGGTTTCTGCCGCTGATTCTTGAAGGCAGTCAGTTTTGGCCTCCGTTTGCTATGGCCATCGCTGGCGGCGTCTTGCTGTCGACCATCATCTCTTTCTTTCTGGTTCCTCCCCTGTTCCTTGTTGCTACAGGAATAGGCAGGCACAATTCGCATATTGACTCGCAACACGGCGCCGACCTCGGCGCGAGCAAACAGGAGCTAGCAGCGTGACCGCCACGGGGAAAAGCATTACAGCGCCGCCAAAGCGCTACCATCATGGCAATCTTCGCGATGCGTTGATCATGGCTGCTGCAGAATTGATAGAAGAACATGCATCGGTAGATTTTGCCATTGTCGATGCCGCGCGCCGGGCCGGCGTCAGCAATGCCGCACCCTATCGCCACTTCAAGGACAAGCATGCTCTCCTCGAAGCTGTCAGTGAACTCGGTTTCCTGGGGCTGACTGAGACCGCGCGCAATATTGCAGAAAAATCGCACCAGGACTCCGCAACGAAGATCATCGCGCTAGGCAAAGCGTACATCAGGTTCGTCATGAGGCACCGGGCGTTTTACGACCTGATGTGGGGCGATATGGGATTGCGTGGCATCGATGCCGCAGATAAGGATATGAAAACATCTGGCTTTTATGTGCTAGTGGACGCCGTTCAACACTGGTGCGATGACAAGAACCTGGATGATTACGATGCGCTTGAGCTGGCAGTAAAGCTTTGGGCGACGGCGCATGGTTTGGCGTGTCTGGCGATGAATCATCAACTCGAAAAATTTTTACCAGAAGTTAATGTCTACAGTTTGCTGGAGAGCAGCACACGGACCTTTTTGGAGGGCCTGCGGCGATAGCAAACTCACTCCGTTCGGCCTGATCGAACCCCGAGATAGCACCTGCCTGGATATCAGCCCCTTAACCCTCGCGACATTGTATTTCATCCTTTAACAGGCCCAGCCGTGCTGCGGACACTGAAAAGGCAAAATAAGTACCACATTATAAATTTGCTATAATTCCCAACAGGTTAACCTCGGTTATGCTGAAGACTAAAGTATCAGCAATCCATACAAGTCTGATAACCTTTTGTCGTGAAGATGGAACGTCAAGACAAACAAGGCACTTACACCGTGCGACTAAGCCAGCACCCGATTATGCCTTCGACATGACGTGTGCTGCCCTGCTCTCCTGTGCGCTCACACTTAGGGACTGACTCTTTTCTTTTTCCTTTGCCCGTGATTTTGAAGCCGGGAGAATTCGATTTAACCTGGTTTTCTAAACTTCCTTGTAGAAGCAGTCAGAAGAAATAACGACTCTCGGGACATTCTCTCTTACACCAATGTCTCTTGGAACAGCGGGTATGATCGTCGCATCAATCAGCACATCCTCACCAACAAAAATATTTTCTACATCAGAGTATTCATCCGTGACGCCACATTTCAGGGCTTGCTTAGATGCGCCATTACCACGACGATATCGATCATCACACCGTATCTTTACAACACCGGGTCTTGGAAGGCCGACTTCACTTTCCAAGCCTAAATGCCACACAATATTGTGGGATTTAATAGTATCTGGATCAATGTAATCGCTTTTTACCCAGGCGCCCGGTCTTTATCCCATATCGTGCGCATGTCGACAGGATCGACATCCACCCTCCTCCACGCTGTATTGGCCTGCTGAGCCAACGCTCGAGAATCCCTGCACCAAATTTCGCCAAGATATGAGTCTAATAAGGAGACTGTGGCAAGCTATGAGGAATAATTTCTTTCACTATCCCCATACTTTACCTGAATTGAATCTAGCGAGGGCCTGCCCTGCATTATCGGAGATGAGAACCGAGTGTGCTGAAATCGCGCTTGCATGGAGTCAGTTGAACATCCTTTTTGATCGTTTCCAGTTCGTTTCCAGTTCGTAGCTTGTAGGAGCCTGTACCAGTCTGTTATTCCGTGGCGTCGGTATGTCCTTGTTGTCCGGCGCAGGTACCTCCGGATTCGAGCGATGATCTCCTGCCCCTCAATGTAGTCAATAACCTTCACAGCTCGTCCGCCACGTACTGTGCCCGCGCACCGACTTCCGCCTTTGCACCATCAACCACTTCCTCTAACACTACTGACAGGACGCTGCGTATTGTATAGTCTTTATAATGACTACGTGAATAACGGCACATTGACGGTGGTAATGCGACACTGCAGCATGTCATGAAAAATGTGCAACCGAAAAAGCGAAGGAGGCACTTTGAAAGCAGCCAAACTAATGGTGAAGGCCCTGGAAGCGGAGGGCGTCAAACGAATCTTCGCTGTACCCGGTGAAGAAAATCTTGATCTTGTTGACGCGATCAGAACATCTGATATTGAGCTGATACTGTGCCGGCATGAGCAGGCGGCCGGATTCATGGCTGCAACATGGGGGCGACTGACAGGCAGTGCCGGTGTCTGCATGGCCACTCTCGGGCCTGGGGCAACGAATCTTGTGACGGCCGCCGCGTACGCTAATCTCGGTGCTATGCCTATGGTAATGATTACCGGGCAAAAACCTATCAAGAGTAGCAAACAAGGTGAATTTCAGATTATCGATGTCGTTGACATCCTGGAACCGGTAACCCAGTACACCCGGCAAATAGTTGGCGCCGATTATATCCCTGCGAGAGTGAGAGAGGCGTTCCGAATAGCCGAGGAAGAAAGACCCGGTGCCACCCATCTAGAATTGCCGGAAGACATCGCGCAAGAAGAATCCGATGCACCGCTAATGCCCCGCAGTAGCCCACGCCGTCCGGTCGCAGAGCGGAAGGCTATTGATAATGCGGTAGCGCTTATTGAAAAATCAACCCGCCCACTGTTGCTTGTCGGCGCGGGTGCAAATCGAAAACTGACGTCCAGAATGCTCACTCGGATGATAGACGAATTAGGCATTCCGTTTGTTTCCACACAAATGGGCAAAGGAGTCGTAGATGAGTCCAATGCATTATTTGTCGGATGTGCCGCACTGTCGCAGAATGATTTCGTCCATCGTGCGATAGAGAAAGCGGATCTCGTCATCAATGTTGGGCATGACGTTGTAGAGAAACCTCCGTTCCTAATGCGCTCGGATGGGTTTACCGTGATTCACATGAACTTTCTGCCGGCTCGGGTGGACCCCGTCTATTTTCCTCAAGCTGAAGTGATCGGTGATATAGCAAATTCCGTGTGGCAGATTCTGGAGCGCGTCAGACCGCAACCGCACTGGGACTTTAGTTGTTTCTTGAAAGTGCGCGACGCGCTGGAGGAGCATACATCGAGGCACACTCAAGCAGATGACTTTCCCATCTTGCCACAACGGCTCGTTCACGAGGTGGCTAAGGCGATGGGCAAAGATGGGATACTCTCGCTCGACAACGGTCTCTACAAAATTTGGTTTGCCAGAAACTATAAGGCAGAACGTCAAAACAGTGTACTTCTGGATAACGCGCTGGCCAGCATGGGCGCAGGCTTGCCTGCTGCGATGGCTGCTTGTATAGCACATCCAAAACGGCGAGTGTTGGCGATCTGCGGTGACGGTGGGTTTATGATGAACTCACAGGAGCTAGAAACAGCTGTCCGATTGCGACTGAATCTAGTGATACTGGTACTTCGCGATGATGCCTACGGCATGATTCGCTGGAAGCAAGAGAGCATGGAATTTGTGGACTATGGCCTCCAATTTGGAAACCCTGATTTTGTAAAGTATGCGCAGGCCTATGGCGCCAACGGTCACAGATTAGAATCGGCTGCCGAGCTATCCACTCTGATCGAGAAGGGGTTCAGCGACGGCGGCGTGCATCTGATCGACGCACCGATAGACTATGCCGACAGCCACAGAATTCTATTGCAACAGGTGGCCGAGCTAAGCGCCAATATCTAACGCTACCCGCAACCGCGTCACAAAATTACGCTTGAATTCGTGCTGCATATGCGGGGGCAGGTTTTTTTTCTAAGCATGTGTCGTTCCTTTCGTTCTTAGGGCATGCGTAGTACTTTCCTCGGCCGACTGCAGGATTACCGCCTCAGTGTGGGAGCTAGCGTCAAAAACATGACACGGGTCCTGATAATTGAATTAAATGCTAAAAGCGCTTTTTTTCTTGCAATTTTAGCGTATTCGATGGTTTAGTAAAAATTTAAGCTAAAGGGGACACTCGTGCCACCGAATAATGATGAAGAAAGCCATCAAAATGAAGGGAAGGAAAAACGAGTAGATGAATTAGTCCTTGCCATCAAAGAGCTCGCGCTTAAAAACCAAGAGAAAGAAAAACTAGCAGATGAATTAATTCTCTCCAACGAAGAGCTCACCGTTCAAAACGAAGAGAAAGAAAAACGAGTAGATGAACTTGTTCTAGCCAACGAAGAGCTCACCTTTCAGTACGAAGAGACAGAAAAAAGAGCAGGCGAATTAGTTATTGCCAGGAAAGAGCTTGCACGTCAGAAGGAGCTTGCTGGGTATCGTTCTGAAATGGAGCGCATCGCACAGGATTTGACTCTATTCATTGATACTGCAAACGCACCCATTTTCGGTATTGATGCGCAAGGCAACGTTAACGAGTGGAATCAGAAGGCAGAAAAGATCACGGGTTTTAATAAAGTCGAAGTGATAGGCCGGGACTTGGTAGCCGATTTCATTGACAGTGATTATAAGACGTCCGTAGGCGACGTTCTCGCAAAAGCCCTTAAAGGCGAAGAAACCGCGAACTTTGAGTTCCCCTTGTTCACCCAATCGGGAGATCGAGTCGATGTTTTGCTTAATTCGACAACACGACGTGATGCCGCCGGCAATATAGTGGGTATGGTTGGCGTCGGTCAGGATATTACAGAGCTGAATAGAGTGCGGCTCGAGCAGGCGCGAATTTCGAAAGAAATGACGCAGTTTGTTGATACCGCAAACGCGCCGATCTTTGGCATTGAAGCGCAGGGAAAGGTCAATGAGTGGAACCAGAAGGCAGAAAAGATCACGGGCTATACCAAGAGCGAGGTAATGGGCCGCGATCTTGTGGCCGATTTTATTGACAGTAATTATAAAGTGTCGGTAGGCGAGGTTCTCGCGAAAGCCCTTAAAGGCGAAGAAACCGCAAACTTTGAATTCCCCTTGTTCACGCCATCTGGAAATCGCGTTGACGTCCTACTTAATTCGACTACACGCCGTGACGCCTCTGGACGAACGGTTGGTGTGATTGGCGTAGGTCAGGATATTACAGAACTGAACAAAGTGAGGGCCGAGCAGGAGAAAGAGCGTAAAGAAGCCACAGCCCAAATCATCCAGGCATCTAAATTAGCAACACTGGGAGAAATGGCGACCTCCGTCGCGCATGAATTGAACCAACCACTGAGCGTCATTCGCATGGCAGTGGGGAATATTCGCCGGAAGATTTCTGACGGTAGCGTTGGTTTCGACTACTTGGGCGATAAACTGGCACGCATTGAGGACCAGACTGCACGAGCTGCGGGAATCATTGATCACATGCGGATGTTCGGGCGCGAGGCGAAGGAAAACGTAGAATCAATTAATGTTAAACATGTGGTTACGAATGCGCTTAATCTAATAGGTGAGCAATTGCGATTGCTTGAAATTGAGGTAGTGACTGAATTTTCAGAAGACTGTGCAGCCGTTTTGGGTCATTCAATTCAATTGGAGCAAGTGATCTTGAACCTTGCCGCAAATGCCAGAGATGCCATGACTCAAAGCAGTGGGGAGGCGAAAATCACATTGCGGGTATTTGACGACGATGAAGGTGTTCACATCGTATTTGAGGACACCGGCGGTGGTATTCCCGAGAATGTTCTGCCTCGCATCTTCGAACCATTCTTCACAACAAAAGAAATGGGCGAAGGCACGGGCTTAGGGCTGTCCGTAAGTTACGGTATCATCCATGATATGCAGGGGACTATTTTTGCTGACAATATTGATGGTGGTGCCCGATTTTTGATCACTCTGCCGATTGTTCGTTAATATTTTTTTTTGGAAGGAGAACGGCTATTTCAATCAAGATCCTTATTGTTGATGATGAAGAGTTTATTCTTGAAGAAACGTTAGAAGCATTGACGGATGAAGGTTACGAATGTTTTCGCGCAAGTAATGTCGAGGCTGCAGTTGAAATGATCCAAATCACGCCCGGAATCGCACTTATTCTCTCAGATTTAAACATGCCGGGGAAAACGGGCATTGACCTGGTCGAAATCGTTAAAACAAAGCTAGGAAAAAACATTGAATTTATCTTCATGTCAGGACACGCCAGTCTTAGTGTTATGAAAAGCGACGTGAATATCTCATCGTACGCTTTTTTGAAAAAACCACTGAATATTGAAAAGCTGACAACAGTGGTCGCGGCAGTATTGGCAAAAAATGGATCACAATTTTGATTCCAAAGGTTCTCGTAGCTGAAGATGAGCAAGCGATCCGCGAGGAGCTTGTCGAATGCTTGACTGATAACGGCTTCAAGTGCGTTGAAGCTTCAAACGGTGAAGAAGGGCTCAATCTCCTGCGTCGCGATACTGAAATCAGCATTGTTTTAAGTGACATCCTCATGCCCGGAAAATCAGGTTTGGAAATGATCACTGCCGCCCGGTCTGAAATCGGCAAAGATCGTGACCTGGAATTTATCATCTTGACAGGTGACAGTGGGTCAAAGGAAGCCATCGCGGCCCTGAAGCTTGGTGTTATGGATTTTCTTGAAAAACCCATCAACCTTGACCTCTTGGTTCACTCTGTTCGCCGGGCAACAGAGTTGGTGCTTTTGAAACGCGCGAGCCGTCATTACAAAGCCAGTCTGGAGGCAGACGTTCAGGCAAAAACACTGGAAATCCGAAAGCTACTTGGTGACCTCGAACATGCGTACGAAGAGGCACTTGAATGCCTTGCTGTGGCAGCTGAATACAAGGACCCGGAAACGGGCAATCATATCAGCAGGATCGGGGAATATGCTCAATTGATTGCCAAGGAACTTGGCTGGTCGAAAGAGCGCCAAAAATTAATGTTTCTTGCAGCGCCTCTGCATGATGTGGGCAAGGTCGGAACCCCGGAAACCGTTTTGCTGAAACCGGGCAAATTGGATTCCGACGAAATTGAAATCATGAAACAACATGCACAGAATGGGTACGAGATACTTTCGCATTCGAAACATCCCATCATGCAGGCTGCGGCTAGCATCGCCAGGAATCATCATGAACGGTGGGATGGCAGTGGTTATCCTCGGGGCCTTAAAGGGACGGAAATCCCCATTGAAGCTCGGATTACCGCCCTGGCTGACGTTTATGACGCTTTGAGGTCAGAACGCCCTTACAAACCTACGTTCGATCAGGAAAAAACCCTGTCCATTATTCTCAACGGTGACGGAAGAACAGACCCTTCGCACTTTGATCCAGAGCTCATAAATATTCTCCGTAAAATAGCCGACAAGTTTGATGAAGTTTACTCGCGGTTGGCAGATTAATCCTTGGATCGTATGGTGCTGTGGCGATAGGTACAAAAAGCGGTTCACTATGACCAATACGCTACGCATCTAAGGTGCTGAAGAACAACGCCTCAACATTATTCTCCTTTATTCTGTAGAGATTCACTGACTAACACGCCTTCTGAGCCCTCTCATTGCTCTCGGCAAAATTATGCAGTGAGATCTCAATATACCCGGAACGTACCCTGCAGCCAATCGCGCTGGGCTTCGCGCACTTTGATCCTCAGCGGGGTTCGATAATACTCAAAAGAAGGCCTGTATACCCGTCTGGCTGCGACCCAGAATCAGTGCGTGAACGTCGTGTGTACCCTCGTACGTATTCACCGTCTCCAGGTTGCACATATGGCGAAACACAGGGTACTCGTCTGAGATTCCATTGCCTCCGTGCATGTCGCGCGCCATGCGCGCGATATCGAGTGCCTTGCCACAGGAATTGCGTTTCAGCAACGAGATAAGTTCAGGTGCCAGCGCCCCGCTCTCCTTGAGGCGCCCCGCTTGCAGGCAGCCTTGCAGGGCGAGCCCGATATCAGTTTGCATATCGGCCAGCTTCTTCTGTATGAGCTGATTTGCAGCGAGTGGTCGGCCAAACTGCTGGCGATCCAGCACATACTCGAGCGCCGCATGCCAACACGCTTCCGCCGCACCCATGACACCCCATGAAATGCCATACCGCGCATTATTGAGGCAGCCGAAGGGCCCTTTCAGGCCCTCCACATTCGGCAACAGATTTTCGTCGGGGACGAACACGTCCTGCATCACAATCTCACCGGTGACGCTGGCGCGCAGAGACAGCTTACCTTCAATTTTAGGGGCGCTAAGGCCCGCCATACCCTTATCGAGAATAAACCCGCGAATTTTGTCCTCGTCGTTCTTCGCCCACACCACAAAGACATCGGCAATCGGTGAGTTGCTAATCCACATCTTGGCACCGTTGAGCAAGAAACCACCGTCAACTTTCTTCGCCCGCGTCACCATCCCGGACGGGTCCGAGCCGTGATCGGGTTCAGTCAGGCCAAAGCAACCTACGCTCTCACCGGTTGCGAGTTTTGGCAGGTACTTTTCTCGCTGCGCCTCATCGCCATACGCATAGATGGGATACATCACCAAACTGGACTGTACACTCATCATGGACCGGTAGCCGGAATCAACCCGCTCGACTTCCCGCGCGATAAGCCCATAACTCACATAGCTGACACCGGGGCATCCGTAACCGTCGATGGTAGAACCGAGCAGACCCAGTTCACCCATCTCCCGGAATATGTCCGGGTCGGTCGATTCATTGCGGTAGGCATCCCGGACTCTCGGAGCAAGATGCTCCTGCGCGTAGGCATGAGCCGTATCACGCACCTGCCGCTCCTCCTCGGTCAGTTGCCCTTCCAGGCAAAAAGGGTCTTTCCAATTAAAAGCTGCCCATGTATTTTTTGCGTTCATCAGGATTCTCGAAGCCCTTTACGGATAAGTGTTTGTCGGCTATTACACAATTAGTATACAGCTGCATACTCAGCTCAACCAAAGCCCATCTAGATGAGGCGTTAGCGGCACAAACAGCCTAATAATTCGATTGGCGAGTCAGGATAATCATAACCCGTCTGCTCCCATCATCGCCGGACCAGTCCATCTTAGCGGTGCACAACACTGCTCTGCCCGATAACCGTGAGCATTTTCACAGATATGGAACTTTTTTTGGATGTACACGGGCCACATCGAACACACTAGCGGACATCAGCGGACTATTACAAAAAAAGTAGAGAACTCATGAATGCTGCAATCAGAAACGTGGGTCCCGACGGACTGGAAATCAACGTCGAGAGTCCACTCAGAGCAGAACACTACCAACTGTTCAACGAGCTAGCTGAACAACGTATCGATCGCTTTGGCCAGGTTAACTTGCTGGTGATAATTGCGGATTTATCCGGGTGGACCCCGGCCGCCCTATGGGAAGATATCAAGCTTGATGTAAACCACTACAGCGATGTAGGCCGGCTCGCGATTGTCGGCGCGGTACCGCTGGACCACTGGATGACAGTGCTCTCAAAACCCTTCACTTCGGCCGTCGCTCAGTACTATTCGATCACTGAAATCGAGGCGGCAAGAGAATGGATTAGAGATTTACCATTGGAAAAACTCGCACGGCGCATCTAAGCCACTTGTTGGATACAGCGGCACTCACCCAGTACATGGCACTGCCAGGTTCTTGGGGTCTGTTGGTTGTTTTTCACCTAATATTGAACCGGGTTTTGCATTGAAAATTGAGCCATTTTTCAGCGACTTGGCATCTGATTACTTTGGTTCTACTGGGGTAGTGGCGGGTCAGCGTAGCATGCAAATAACCGCTCTATTTGGATCAATATTGGATGCAATTCAACAACGTTGCCTCTTTTCGCGGGAAAGGAAGCCGCGTTGCCGCCGTTCAATCAGCCTGGACGCCGCTGAACATTCGGTCGGCACGGACTCCTGTGGGCTGCCGCCAGGAAACGACCACAAAAGATTTGCAAGTGGACGAATACGAGATCGATTTCAGCTCGATTTCAGCACGTTCGATGCCAATCGCCTGATTCAATGCACAAAAAGCATCGGGATACTGGGAGAAAAATTTCCCTTATAGGCCTTTTATCTGTCTTATACTCCCAGATTAGTTTCCGGCCATCCAAGTCCAGAGCTAAAACGGCATCACTGGTGTCGGTGGCAGGGTCAGTGTAGTTTTCACCGGTGGCGAAATAGAGGCGATTACGCTTGGGGTCAATCGCTGGGGATTGCCATACCGGAGCGCCGGGTGGACCGAATTTGTCAAAGAAAAGCCAGTAGCTGCCGCGCGCGCTGGCTTTGTCCTCGATAGTGTAGAAGCGCCAGATCTCATCGCCGCTGGCGGCGTCAAGTGAGGCAGAAGGAACAGGGTATCCCCGCCCTCCCGGTACTCGCACCACCATCCCGGGCGCGGCCCGAGAACTTGCCTCTGTTCGCTTGGAAGGGCGCGCGGTAGCAGAGTCCGCGAGTTCACCGTTCAATCAGCAGGGAAGCCACTGAAAAAGAGATGGCATGGGTGCCTGCGTATAGCAGGACCGGAATGATCGAAATAGATCTACAATGAGAGCGATACGAGCGTGATGTCGAGACCATCAATGACGACAGGGCACCATCTTCGGGTATGAGACCGGGAGGGTGCGAGTCGATTTCTTGCCAATAGCCTCTTTATATTGCCTCTACTTAAGCTCAAACTTTCTAACCCGGTGATGAAATCATCACTTAACCAGTGTGGTGTTTAAAAAAATGCCAAAAAAACTCTATACATTGATGGCTGAGCAGTAACTTATGATGAAAAAAACCCTAACGGCTTGCACCATTTTACTGAGTTGTTATGCGGCGGGTGGCATTGTTGCGCCAGCCTTGGCCACAACTCAAACAACAGCCAAGGCGACAACATTGATCACCATTGCCGATGCGAAAACATCACCAGCAGTAGGCCTAGATTTGGGCAAACCCGGTGATTCGATTGGTGATCAATGGCTGTTTGACCAACCTTTGCTCGATGCGCAGCGCAAAAAAATCGGCAATAACAGCGGTGTTTGTATTCGTACAAAGGTGGGCAACAGCTCGCAGTGTCAATGGACGCTGACATTAGACACCGGCACCATTCAAGTTGCTGGGCGGGAGTTCGACCAAGGCAGCTCTGCCATTGCCATTGTTGGCGGCACAGGTGCCTATCAACACATCAGTGGCGAATTGGTAACGTTCAAAAATGCTGATGGCACTTACACTCAAACCTTGACCTATATCCTATCCTCAAACGCCCAAGGCGATGCCCTGTCGTTAGTCAGCAAAGTCCGTAAAAATGGCCATTATGCTTGTGTCGAATGTCATGGAAAAATCGGCAGTCCGCCAATCACCGACAAATATGCTAAACAATCCCCCATTCTGGCGGGTCAAAATTATCAGTATTTGGTGACCCAGCTCAATCATTTCAAATCTGGTAGCCGCACTACCGAAGAAATGGGCCAGTCGTTACAAGATTACAGCGCGGCTGAAATCAATCAAATTGCGTTTTATTTTTCGCAGCAAACCCAAACTACCGACCTGCCCTTTGATGCCTCGATAGACACCTTAAAACACAGTGTTGCCGACGATAAGTTATGGGTAGACATTGGCCGCGTATTGTATCAACAAGGGGATAAAAGCCGGGGAATTGTGGCTTGTCAGTCATGTCATGGCGAATCTGGCGCGGGAGACAGCTTACAGTCAACGCCCAAACTGGCGGCGCAACATGCCCGTTATGTGCGAATGACTTTACAGCATTATAAAACGGGTAAGCGCACAACAGACAACATGCTCGCCAACCCATTAAAAAACAGCATGCAAACTGTGGCTAGCAACCTCAGCGATGATGATATTAAGTATTTGGGGGCTTATATTCAATCGATGGTGATTGCGCCTTAAGTTACGCAGGCTCGCAACTTAAGGTTTAATCAGCTCAATATTCGACATCACCTGTGCCCACGGAAACAACAGCCCAAGATCGGCTTTACGATGAATATTTATGTTCGGATCGTCGCTAGAGGGCATCACACCTTGGTCTAACTCTTGATGACCATTGATGTTCCCGCGAGTTCACAGTTCAACCAGCAGGGAAGCCACTGAAAAAGAGATGGCATGGGTGCCTGCGTATAGCAGGACCGGAATGATCGAAATAGCTCTACAATGAGAGCGATACGAGCGTGATGTCGAGACCGGAACGTGTCAACCTCATATGGACGCTTTGGTCAGAAGTTAGATTGCATTTGATACGTACCCCGCCGCACGTAG
>JBDNIE010000167.1:0-24835 GCA_041688425.1 Halioglobus sp.
TCTCCGTCGCAGGCTATGCGGTTCCTTTCTCCGCTTTTTTTACACGAATTTTGTTACTGGCAACCGTCCTATTATTAAGATTCTGCATTGCCGATTTGGCCTCCCCGGCTTTTGGCATTTCCACAAAGGCGAAACCCTTAGAACCCCCGGTGATTTTATCTGCTACCAGATCACACGATTGTACGGTGCCATATTGCTCAAAGAGTTCTTTCAACTCTTCTGCGCTGGTGCTTCGGGCAAGATTGCGAACGAGTAACTTCATGAGGGGATCGACCATGGCATGTGTATGAAGTGCATAGTACTTCATTCAACGCGTTCACGCAGGATGCCGCAGAATAAGAGGGTATCGTGCTGACTACTGGAAATCCGCGCTGGCATATATACTGGATTGCGAATCTATATTGTTGGCGTCTCGGAGAATACATGACCCTGAAAAAACGTATCGCTATCACGCTGCCCGCAGGCCCCAACATTGCAGATACCATTATGCGTCTACGATGGGCGGAGGATAACGGCATCCCCGATGCTTGGTTCAGCGATTCCGGCGCGCCCGATACCCTCACTCAGATAGCTGCCGTAGGACACCATACCCATAATATTCGCATTGGTGTGGCGGTCACCCCGGTCTATACCCGCAGCCCTTCAGTGCTCGCGGCATCAGCCAGCGTCATTAGCCAGGTTATACCAGGTCGCTTTATATTGGGCCTTGGCTCATCCAGCCAGACGATTATGGGGCAGTGGAATGGTATACCGCTCGAAAAGCCGCTCACACGGGTGAAGGAAACCGTGCAGCTGGTGCGGCAGATGCTCACGGGAGAGAAAACAGACTTTCAGGGCGAGACGCTGTTCAGTCGCGGCTATCGACAAACACCCGCAGAAAACCCGCCGCCGATTTATGTCGGCGCGCTGCGCCCGAAGATGATTGAGATGGCCGCGGAGGTGGGTGATGGCGTTATTTTCAATCTTTGGCCCAAAGGGGCTCTGCCAAAAATGATGGAGGCGTTAAAACGCGGCGCACAAAACGCCGGGAAAAACTGGCAGGACATTGAAGTGGTGAACCGCGCGATGGTGTTGTGTACCGACGACAAACCGATGGGCAGGGAAATATTCCGTGCCGCTTTTGGTCCTTACTATGCCACACCGGTGTACAACAAATTTTTGGCGTGGGCAGGCTATGAAGAAGCCGCGAAGACTATTGAGGAAGGCTGGGCCAAGAAAAATCGAGAGAAAACTGCTGGTGCGCTTACCGATGATTTGATTGACGAGATCGCTATCATCGGCAACGAAGACGAGGTACGAGCACGCATTCAGGCGGATGCCGACGGCGGCGTGCATACCCACATAATTGCCCCAATGGCGGCTACTGCGGCAGATCTGGAGCGTACCTTTAACGCCTTCACGGCGGTGAACTTTCAGTTTAACTAACACAAGTGGATTTGGACCAGACGAATAACTTCACGGTTTTTACTTTGACTTTAAGTGTTCTACCCTAAATGTTGCTTTACTCTGACCCTCAATATTTGACCCTCAATATTGCGTTCAATCTCGTGCTACGGACAAAAGGGTGTAAGCTTGCCTGCAGTCGGCCCCCGCGTCGACCTGATAAAAAGATGCACCTGGAATCTGAAACCAAGCAATATCCGAATAATAAGAAATCAGGTTAGAATGTCCAAAAAGCATAAAAGAAAACCAACCATCACAGCGCTGACTAGCCCAACTATTAGAGAGAAAATCGTATGCAGCTGAGTGATGTTGAGCAACATATTGTCATCGTAGTATATTGCAGCGCTCTAATTCCACTCGCACTGATTATTGCTCTTAGCTTTGCCAAAAAAATATCAAAGCACGACTTGGGATTGTATATAGCAGGGTTTCTGATTTGCGCATTGGGCTGGGAAATATGGTTCACCTATGGCCTGGTCGATGGCCAAGCAGTAGAAGCCAGGCGTTCAGCCGCTTTAAATGCCGCTATACCTCAGAATATAAACTGGCTATTGAACTCTTTGGCTGACGCTGCCATTTGCATGATTGGTTTAATCGTCATAAAACGCCTCATCGGCTATAAGGCTTTGCAGCAATGGAGCTGGCCGGCATTTGTCCTATTATCCGTTTGGTTTATTGGGCAGAATTTGTATGTAGAATTAATGGTTTATCATGGTCAATTACACGTGGATACGCAATTATCGTGGGCGCCTCTGGTCCCTACCGGGCCTTGGTTTAATCCTGTGTTATTCTCTATAGCTGATCGTACAGCGACGCTACAAGGTCAGGTATCGTGGTTAATCATGACCCCACTATTTTACGGGCTGATATTAAAAACCTACCGCAATATTCCTGCTAAGTGAAGAAGCGCTATCCTTCCGGGTATCTATTGATACTTGGTACCACCAACCTAATTCTGGTTGTCTGCTGTGGCGGTAAAGTTCTATTGCAGCACATTGGCTTTTTCCTTGCCCGATGGTCTTGTCATGGTTCATCGCTGTGGCGTTGTTTAGTCGCTTGGCAGTGTGTTCGTTATGGGTGGGCAGGATCAATCAAGTCGATAGAGAGCTAGGGGCTTGGCACAGCGCTCGTGTAAGATAGGTCGACCAATATTAGATAGGAAGGTGGCATGATTTGCCGTTATTTTATGGTCATTGTTGTATTACTGTCCGCCTTCGGTTGCAGCAGCAGCGATGGCAGTATAAGTGACCTTATTGACCACGATAATGACGATCGTTCAAATGAAAATGATGCGCCTCTGGGTGATCCTAATGATGGGTTGGTTTCTGGCGACCCACAGTACCTCTATGTACAGACGGCAGAAACTGCAGACATGATCTCCAACACGTCACTGGTTATACCGGTCACTCGAGATATCTTTGCGTTTACCGACAGACCGGCCCGGCAGTTCACTTATCTGACTGCGACTGAGTATGCGGCACTTTGGGATGAGTCCGCAGGGAGCAATAGCTTTTCCGCAGACCCACCCAATGCCGTACTCACATGGGTGCACGGTGATAAAGTGATTGAAGCAGAGGTGATTATCCGCAACGTTACGGTTGATTATGGCGGCACGCTAGAGTCTCTCGTGTATGAAGTGACGCTGGAGACCGCGACAATGCCGCATGCACAAATGTCTTCTGTGTCACTGTTTGTAGACGGGTGTAATGCGGCATGTATACAAGCGAGTGTTGATAGTTTTGAAGGGTGTATGGGGGACGATTACCCTCTCTGGGCATCTTATTTGGAACAAGGAGCTCCTCCTGACATACTTGACAGTGAGTCTTCTTTGATCAGTGGGTTTAACCTATGGACACTGATTAATGCGCCAGCCCAAGAAGTTTGCGGTAGATATCTCACATTGAATTCTTAGCTAAGGTAGGCCCCAAACCTGGAGAAACACGCGGTCAATAAATTACGCCAGAACTGTGTGTCGATGGATGCGGTCTCAGCTATAGGCTGCATTCACATCTTGGATACGTCAGCCCTAATCAATATGAAGCGGAGATGGTGAAACTGAAAAAAGCCGCTTAACGCGGTTGCAAGGAAATGTTGGACCGCGTCATTACTTGCTTTGACATCTAAGTGCCATCTTTGGGCCTAAGTAAATGCCATTCGGGTCAGAATAGAGCGGCACTGGCTTGTGCATCATCGACCCGACAAGGCGCTCAAAACGGGTCAGGGTCGTACTCTTTCTAATGCAGTATCCGATCCCCCCGCATCTCCGCCTGCAAACCCTTTGACTGGTCTGCCGCCGCCGCTTCCTGCTGCTGCATATAGTTACGCAAGCGACCGACGACGCTGGTCATTACGTCGATGGTCTGGCTGATTTGATCCAGCGCCATGAGGATCGTTTCTGTTTCGCTCTGGGTCTTGTCGCTACTCGCCATTTGAGATTCCTCTAGTTTGTGCGTATCAATCCCAGGTCAGGGCGCCGCCTGTCTGATATTCGATAACCCGTGTTTCGAAGAAGTTTTTCTCTTTGCGCAAGTCCATGATTTCCGACATCCAGGGGAACGGATTCTGCGCACCCGGATATTGCTCGGGCAGCCCCAGTTGAGAGAGGCGTCGGTTGGCGATGAAGTGCAGGTATTCTTCCATCATTGCTGCGTTCATGCCCAGTACGCCGCGCGGCATGGTGTCGCGGGCGTATTCTATTTCCAACTCGGTGCCTTCCATAATCATCTGGATGGATTCCTGCTGGAACTCCTTGGTCCACAAGTGTGGATTTTCCAATTTGATCTGGTTGATGACGTCGATGCCGAAATTAAGGTGCATGGACTCATCGCGCAGGATGTACTGGAACTGCTCGGCTACGCCGGTCATTTTGTTGCGACGACCCATGGAGAGGATCTGGGTAAAGCCGCAGTAAAAGAAGATGCCCTCGGTTACAGCGTAGAAACCGATGAGGTTACGCAACAGCGTTTGATCCGCCTCATCGGTCCCGGTTTTAAAGTTGGGGTCGCTCAACTCGTGGGTATGGCTAAGGCTCCACGAGGCTTTCTTCGCCACTGAGGGAACCTCGCGGTACATGTTGAAAACTTCGCTTTCATCCATGCCCAGTGATTCGATGCAGTACTGGTAGGCGTGCGTGTGAATGGCTTCCTCGAAGGCTTGGCGCAGGATGTACTGGCGGCATTCGGGGTTGGTGATGAGGCGATAAATAGCCAGCACCAGATTGTTGGCCACCAGGGAATCCGCCGTGGAGAAGTAACCGAGGTTGCGCTGCACGATGCGGCGCTCGTCGTCGGTCAGGCCCTCAGGGTTTTTCCAGGTCGCCACGTCGGCGGTCATGTTGACTTCCTGGGGCATCCAGTGGTTGGCGCAACCATCGATGTATTTCTGCCAGGCCCATTCGTACTTGAACGGCACCAGTTGGTTGAGGTCGGCGCGGCAGTTGATCATTGCCTTCTCGTCTACCGAGATACGGGCTGCGCCCATTTCCAGCGCTTCCAGGCCGGGTGCAATGTCGAGATGATCTACGGCCTGCGCTGCGGTCATTACCGCTTCAGCGGCAGCTTCGGCGTCTATCGCAGGTGACACGCCTGAGTTGGCTGTGACCGACGTGCCTGTTGTCAGCGGCGCAGTTGCCGGCTGCGGCGCTGTGACTTTGGCCGGATGCGGTGCGGCTGGGGCAGAGGCTGCCGAGTTTGCACTCAGCGCAGCAGCGGCATTGATGGCTTTGGCGGCACTGCTCGGTGCCGCTTCTTCTTTGTGGTAATCATCCCAATTTAACATAGCATTGCCTTCCCGATTTTTTGATGTCTTCATGGTTCTCGTGATTCGTAGTCCCGCCGCTACCTACTATTGACAGGCCTCGCAGTCCGGATCGTCCAGCGAGCAGGCCTCTGGCACTGGTGCCGGGACGCCCTCACTGGGTGCGCCTCTAGACACTGCGTTCAGTGTGCCGGTGTCGATGGTGGATTTTTCCGTGCCAGTGGCCGCCAGTGAACGCAGGTAGTAGGTGGTCTTCAGGCCGCTGAACCAAGCCATACGATAAGTAACATCCAGCTTTTTACCATTGGCATTGTTGATGTACAGGTTCAGTGACTGCGCCTGGTCTATCCACTTCTGGCGACGGCTGGCCGATTCCACCAACCAGCGCGGCTCTACCTCAAAAGCGGTGGAGTAGATGGCTTTCAAATCTTCTGGAATACGATCGATGGCCTGCACGCTGCCGTCGTAGTATTTCAGGTCGTTGACCATCACCTTGTCCCACAGGCCGCGCGCTTTCAGGTCGCGCACCAGGTACGGGTTGACGACAGTGAACTCACCGGAGAGATTCGATTTGACGTACAGGTTCTGGTAGGTCGGCTCGATGGACTGCGACACGCCCGTGATATTGGCAATGGTCGCTGTCGGCGCGATCGCCATTACGTTGGAGTTGCGCATGCCCTGCTGCTTGACGGTGTCGTGCAGGGATGCCCAGTCCAGCGTGGAGCTTCTATCAACCTGAATGTACTTTTCACCGCGCTCGCTTATCAGCTTGTCGAGTGAATCGAGTGGGAAGATACCCTGGCTCCACAGTGAGCCTTCGTAGCTGGAGTAGGCGCCGCGCTCTGCTGCCAGTTCACTGGAGGCCTGAATGGCGTAGTAGCTGATCGCTTCCATAGAATGATCCGCAAACTCCACCGCCTGCTCGGAGCCGTAGGCCAGGTGCTTCTTGTACAACGCGTCCTGGAAGCCCATCAGGCCCAGTCCAACCGGGCGGTGGCGCATGTTAGAAGTCTTGGCTTGCGGTACCGAGTAATAGTTAATATCGATGACGTTATCCAGCATGCGCACTGCGGTGCGCACGGTACGCTGCAGTTTCTCCAGATTCAGGCCGTTCTCGTCGATGTGCTGGGGCAGATTGACTGAACCCAGGTTACAAACCGCGATCTCGTCCTTGCTGGTGTTGAGCGTGATTTCGGTGCACAGGTTGGACGAGTGCACTACGCCCACATGCTGCTGCGGTGAACGCAGGTTGCACGGATCCTTGAAGGTCATCCAGGGGTGGCCGGTCTCGAACAGCATGCCCAGCATCTTGCGCCACAGATTTTCTGCCTTGACGGTTTTGTGCAACTTCAGCTTGCCGGTGCGCGCCATCTCTTCGTAGTATTCATAGCGCTCTTCGAAGGCTTTGCCGTAAAGGTCGTGCAGCTCCGGTACATCGTTGGGTGAAAACAGAGTCCACTCGCCGGCGTCGAACACGCGCTTCATGAACAGGTCGGGTATCCAGTTGGCGCTGTTCATATCGTGGGTGCGGCGGCGATCGTCACCGGTATTCTTGCGCAGCTCCACAAACTCCTCGATATCCAGGTGCCAGGTTTCGAGATAGGCGCACACGGCACCCTTGCGCTTGCCGCCCTGGTTGACGGCAACGGCGGTATCGTTGACCACTTTCAGGAAGGGTACAACGCCTTGTGATTTACCGTTGGTGCCTTTGATGTAGGCGCCCAGTGCGCGCACTGGCGTCCAGTCATTACCGAGACCGCCGGCGAATTTGGACAGCATGGCGTTGTCCTGGATGGCGCCGTAAATACCGTACAGGTTGTCGGGCACCGTGGTCAGGTAGCAGGAGGACAGCTGCGGGCGCAGGGTGCCAGCGTTGAACAGGGTCGGTGTGGAGCTCATGTAGTCGAAGGAGGACAGCAGCTGGTAGAACTCGATGGCCCTGGCGTTCTTGTCGTCCTCTTCATGCGCCAGCCCCATGGCCACACGCATAAAGAAAATCTGCGGCAATTCGATACGCGTGTTGTCGCTGTGGATGAAATAGCGGTCGTACAGGGTTTGCAGGCCGAGGTAGGTGAACTGCAGGTCGCGGTCTGGCAGCAGGGCCTCACCCAGGCGCTCGAGGTCGAATTCCTGCAGATAGGGCGCCAGTAGCTCCAGTTCAATGCCTTTGGCTACATAGGCGTAAAGCGCCTTGGCGTACAGCGTGTTCATGTCGTGCTGCGTGGCGCTTTCGGCCACACCCAGAAAGTTCAACGCCTCGCTGCGCAGGTTGTCGCAGAGCAGGCGGGCGGTGACGAACGTGTAGTTCGGGTCCTGTTCGATCATGGTGCGAGCAGTGATGACCAATGAGGTGCTGAGTTCGCTCTGGCTGACGCCGTCGTAGAGGTTTTTCAGAGCCTCATCGAGGATTTTGGTTTCGCTGACATCGGCGAGATCCTGGCAGGCCTCGTTCACGATGGTGTGCAGACGATCCAGATCCAGCGGAGCACGGCTGCCGTCGGCCTGTATCACGGTGATATTGCCGGCTGCGGCCTGCGTGGCGGGCGACAGCGCCTGCTTTGCAGCACGTTTCTGTGCCTGCTGTTCACGGTAGATGACATAATCGCGGGCGATCTTGTGCTCGCCGGAACGCATCAGTGCCAGTTCTACCTGATCCTGTACGTCCTCGATGTGGATGGTGCCGCCGGAGGGCATGCGGCGCCGGAAGGTGTCCATCACCATAGTTGTTAGTTTGGCCACGGTCTCGTGGATGCGGCTGGAGGCTGCCGCGGTGCCGCCTTCGACGGCGAGGAATGCCTTGGTGATGGCGACGTTGATCTTGCTGGCCTCAAATGGTACTACGGTGCCATTGCGTTTGATGACGCGCAATTGCCCCGGAGCGGTGGCTGCCAGGGAGTCTCTGTCGGCACTTGATGAATGGAGTGGGGTGGTCGCTCCGGCTGTGGTGCCGGCTTGGTTGGTCTCTGTTCGCATGTTCTCTCCGAAGTGCCGACTTTTGGCTTTATTGGGTTGCCGCTTGGCAAAGCTTTATATACCCGCAGTACGCCGCTACACAACGGGATAATATCCCTTGGGCGGTGGTTGGGAAAAACCCCTGCTGCGGCGGCCATTTTTATGAAATCTTTATTTGTGTTTTGGCCGCAATACCCAATATATGGGGGTATATGCTTCGCTTGGATACAAGATAATGCGGCTACCGCGTCATTGCAAGGGAATTAGGCTGGGTTTATTTTGTGGATAACTTGTTCACAGTTATGTGTGTCTGCGCCTACTAACCTTGCAGCCCTTGATCTGCGTGCGGGCCTCTTTGAGAGAGCGATTTTTGATTTCAGGTGAGAGGGCCCATTGAATGGTTTTTTCTAAAAAAATATACTGGATAGGCCGACTATTTCTAAACGTCGATCAAATAGCCATGCTAAAAACATTGAATTGAGTCAAACGGCATGTAATCACGCTCGAATGCGGCGCCGACGTCGAAGCTTCAGTGACCTGGTTATGACAGAGGAGTTTTATTGTGGCGAAGGGGAGCGGGGTTTTAGGAGCTATCAGGATAGCGCGCCTCGGGGAGAATCCCGGTCTCAGTTGCGATTGGCCAGCAGCAGAGTTTCCATCAGCGCCTTTTGCGCGTGCAGGCGATTTTCGGCCTCATCCCAGATCACTGTGTCGGGTGCATTCATCAGCTCGGCGCTGATTTCCTCGCCCCGATGGGCAGGCAGGCAATGCATATACAGGGCGTCACTGGCAGCATGGCTCATGAGCTGTGCATTCACCTGATAGGGCGCGAATTGCTTGGCGCGTTCGAGTTGCTCCTCCTCCTGCCCCATGGACGCCCATACATCGGTAACGACCAGGTCTGCGCCGCGCGCCGCCAGCGCTGTGTCGTGCTCAATACTCACGCGGTCCTTGTTCGCGGCGAGCAGCGCGCTGTCCGGCTCGAAGCCCGGCGGGCAGGCAATGCGCAGTTCAAAATCAAACTGTCGCGCAGCGTTGATATAGGACTGGCACATATTATTGCCGTCGCCGACCCAGCAGGCTGTTTTACCGGCGATATCACCGCGGTGTTCGATCCAGGTTTGCATGTCTGCCAGCAATTGGCAGGGGTGGTAGTCGTCGGTCAGGGCGTTGATCACCGGCACGCTGGAGTTGGCCGCAAAGCGCTGCACAATGTCGTGCCCAAAAGTGCGTATCACAACAAGGTCTACCATTGAAGAAATCACCCGGGCACTGTCTTCAAGCGGCTCGCCGCGCCCCAATTGGGTGTCCTGTGCTGACAGAAACATGGCGCCGCCGCCCAACTGCGCGATACCGGCCTCAAATGAGACGCGGGTGCGGGTCGATGATTTGGCAAAAATCATGGCTAGCACCGCGCCCGGGAACGCGCGCTGGTCTGCACCTGCGCGGCGCTCTCGTTTCATCTCAATGGCGCGCTGGATGATCTGCTTCAACTCCTGGGGGCTGAAGTCCAGCAACGTCAAAAAATGTCGGGTCTCTGACATGGTCAGTCCTGTATGGGCAGTGCCTGGGCGCTGTACTCAGTTGAAATTGCGGATCAGTTCGGCGACGCCGACCGCCAGCTCGCGTGCTTCTTGTTCATTGATCACAAGCGGCGGCAGCAGGCGCACGGTATTGCCGCCGGCAACGTTGATAAGCAGGCCGGCATCCATGGCGCGCTGCACCAGTTCGCCGCAGTCCCTGCGCAGCTCGATACCGAGCATCAGTCCCTTGCCGCGAATTTCCACAAGCTGCGGCATATCGCCGCACTCGGCACGGATGGTGTCAGTAATGATCTGGCCCATCGCCGTCGCAGCGGCGCACAAATGCTCCTGTATAATAGTGTTCACTACAGCCAAGCCAGTCGCACAGACCAATGGGTTGCCACCAAACGTAGAGCCGTGGTGGCCCGCGCAGAAGAGCTGTGCCGCGGCGCCGCGCGCCATGCATGCGCCTATCGGCACGCCGTTACCGAGGCCCTTGGCCGTGGTAACGACGTCTGGCATCAAGTCCAGGCCCTGATAAGCGAAATAGGTGCCAGTGCGGCCATTGCCGGTTTGCACTTCGTCGAGCATGAGTAGCCAGCCGTGGGCGCTACAGATTTCTCGTGCTGCTCGCAGATACTCGGGATCTAACATCTGTATGCCACTTTCGCCCTGAATGGGTTCGGCAAAGAAGGCCACCACGTCCGGATTATTGCTGGCGATCTGGCGCAGAGCTTCGATGTCGTTGCGCGGCGCCCGCACGAAACCTGATACCAGCGGCTCAAAGCCTGCCTGTATCTTGCGATTGCCGGTGGCACTGAGTGTTGCCAGAGTGCGGCCGTGAAAGGCACCTTCTAATACCACGATAGCGGGTTTCTGGATGCCGCGAGCATGTCCGTGCAGTCGCGCCAGTTTGATGGCTGCTTCATTGGCCTCGGCGCCCGAGTTCCCGAAGAAACAGTTGTCCATCCCGGCAACCTTCGTCAACGCTGCGCCCAACTGTTCCTGCGCCTCTATGCGATAGAGGTTAGAGCTGTGAACCAGCTTGTCGGCCTGCGCGCATATTGCTGCTGTCACTGCCGGGTGCGCGTGCCCGAGTCCATTGACTGCGATGCCGGAAATAGCGTCCAGGTAGCGCTTCCCCTCAGTGTCATAAAGGTACACCCCTTCACCGTGACTAAAAGTCACTGGTAGTCGCCTGTAAGTCTGCATGAGCGCCGACATGGTTGTGCTTCTCCCAAAAACGCAAAAAGGCAGCGGGAGCTGCCTCTAAAAGGGCAACTATAGCCATGTAAGTGAAGATTGGCAATCTGCGGCTGCCTACAGGCGCAATTTGCGCCTGTCTTAGGGTAATATGGTCGCTTCGAAACTGACGGGCCGGTGTGCCGTAACAAGACGGAGAAAAGACATGGATATTATTGAGACTATTAAAGATCAGATCGCCAGCAACCGGGTTCTGTTGTATATGAAAGGGTCCCCGAACCAGCCGCAGTGCGGTTTCTCCGCGCGCACAGTGGAGGCATTGATGGCTTGCGGTGAACGTTTCGCATACGTCGACATTCTCAGCAATCCTGACATTCGCGCCACTCTCCCGCAATACGCGAACTGGCCGACCTTCCCCCAATTGTGGGTAGATGGCGAGTTGGTGGGCGGCTGCGACATTATCAGCGAGATGCATGAGAGTGGAGAACTGCAGACGCTGATCAAGGCGAATGCGCCCGCACAGGCAGCTGAGTAGCGCGCCGCTAGGCATAGTGTTTGGCTATTGGCCCCATCTAAACAATTAAATAGCCGGTATAGAATCGCCTGTGTAGTATGCCCCATGAAGCGCGTCCCCTCGCATTGAGTGGGCGTAATGGTAGAAGCATCAAGAGGAGTAACATACATGGGCGTTTTAGTTGGTAAGTCGGCACCGGATTTTGATGTGGCGGCAGTGCTCGGGAGCGGGGAAATCGTGGATTCCTACAAGCGTTCCGAGGCGATGGCGGGCAAGTACGGAATTGTGTTCTTTTATCCGCTGGATTTCACTTTTGTGTGCCCTTCCGAGCTGATTGCTCTGGATCACCGCATGGACAAATTCCGCGAGTTGGGTGTTGAAGTCGTGGCCGTGTCCATCGACTCGCAGTTCACGCACAATGCGTGGCGCAATACTTCGATTAATGACGGCGGCATTGGCGCTGTGACCTACACGATGGCAGCCGACATCAATCACGATATTTGCCGCGCCTACGACGTTGAAAGCGCCGGTGGTGTCGCTTTCCGCGGTGCCTTCCTGATCGACGCTGCAGGCCTTGTCCGCGCGCAGTTGGTCAATGATTTGCCACTGGGTCGTAATATTGACGAGCTGATTCGTCTGGTAGAGGCGCTGCAGTTTACTGACGAGCACGGTGAAGTGTGTCCTGCGGGCTGGAAGAAAGGCGACAAGGGGATGAATGCATCGCCGGACGGTGTTGCCGCTTACCTGTCGGAGAACGCTGAAGCGTTGTAATTTCAAATACATGTATTAGTTTTGGCGGGCCTTGTGTCCGCTTTTTTTTATTTGGGGTTTGGGGTTTGGGTTTTTTGGGTGTTGTGCCACATCCAGGCTCAATCCAGCGGCGACGGTCGAAGCCTGGGAGCCCGTCCGAAAAGGCCACAGCGCAGACCCCTCATTCGGCTGCTGCGGAACTCGACAATTTTTGCTTCGCAAAAATCAGGACTCGAACAGTCCTCACAGAATGATCCCGAACGAGGAGACTGCGCTAAGCGTGGCCCGATTTTTTCGGACGGGCTCCCAGGCTTCGACCTTGTATCAAGCATGGGCCGCATGGGCCGCATGGGTGCCCTTGGGGGGAACTGAACACAGGAAGGTCTTCGGGAGCACTCGGAACTAGACGCTGGGTTAGGCGAAGATGCAGGTGCAGCGGGCTTGGGGCGGGTGGCGAACAATCAGGCCGCTGCTTAAGCGGGTCCTTGTTTTCGGGAGCTTTCTGCGAGGACTGTTCGAGTCCAGAAAATTGTGTAGCAATTTTTGTCGAGTTCCGCAGCAGCCCGAAAACAAGGACCCGCTTGCGGCCGTTCGCCACCCGCCCCAAGCCCGCTGCTCCGGGACAACGGCACCAACCCCCCTTTTTTTTCCGCGCAGTGCCGCCTCAACTACCCCCGCAACGCCCTAAGCCGAGACTCCACCAGCTCCAACCGATCATTCCCAAAATACATATCGTCCCCATTAATAAAAATCGTCGGCGAGCCAAAACCGCCCCGCGCAATGAGTTCGTCCGTATTTTCGCGCAACAGATCCTTATAGCGCTGATCCGCGATGGCGCTCAAAAAGCTCTTTGAATTCAGCCCCGTCTGTGCGCAAATCGCGGTGAGCACCGCATCGCTGGAGATATCCGGCGAGTCACTGCCCCAGTACGTCTCAAAAACAGCGCGCGAGTAGGGCACCAGTAAGGCCTGCTCTTGCGCAAAAAACGCCCCGCGCATCGCCTTCACGCTGCTGATCGGATGACCTGCTGGCATGTCTGCTCGCACACCGCAAAGTCCGGCCCAGTCTTGCAGGTCTTTGATGTAATAGTTCAGGCGGGGGTTGTCCGGGCTGCTGAACATGGCCTCGCGCGCCGAATAGAGCGCCTTGTTGACCGCGTTGAATACCCCACCCACCAGAATAGGCCGCCAGCGAATAGGCAGCCCCAGCTGCTCCATGATGGGAATGATTCGGGTAAAGGCAAAGTAGGTCCAAGGGCTGGAACAATCGTAAAAAAATTCCAGTTCGGGCGTTGCGGGCATGAGCAATCCTGTGAGAATTTCAGGCCGGAGCTTAGCACATCGGCTTGATCCATCAGGTATAATCGCGTCGTGTGTTTGTCATAGATGGTCGGCAATGGACGTTGAACAGTACATGGTGGAGTTAGGCATCGCTGCGCGTGCGGCGTCGCGCATTGTCGCGGCCTCGCCGACGGCGCAGCGCAACCACGCCCTGCTGGCAGTGCATGACGCGCTCGATGGATCGCGCGCTGCGCTGATGGCGGCCAATAAACAGGATATGGAGCAGGGGCGTGCCAACGCGCTAGAGTCGCCACTGCTGGATCGCCTGGAACTGACCCCCGCGCGCATCGACGCCATGCTGGAAGGCCTGCGCCAGGTCGTGGCGTTGCCCGACCCGGTGGGCAGCATTGCTGACATGCGCAGCATGCCCAGTGGTATCCAGGTCGGTCGGATGCGCGTGCCGCTGGGCGTAATAGGCATTATTTATGAGTCGCGGCCCAATGTGACGGTCGAGGCGGCCAGTCTGTGCCTTAAATCGGGCAATGCCACTATTTTGCGCGGTGGTTCTGAAGCGCTGGCATCAAATTGTGCGATCGCCGAGTGCCTGCGGCAGGGTTTGCAGGCCGCTGGATTGCCTGCGGCAGCAGTGCAGGTGGTGTCGACAGCGGATCGGGCGGCCGTGGGCCAATTAATTACCATGCCCGAGTATGTGGATGTGATTGTGCCGCGCGGCGGTAAAGGGCTGATCGAGCGTATCAGCAGGGATGCGAAGGTGCCGGTCATCAAGCATCTTGACGGCGTGTGCCACGTGTATATCGATGATTATGCGGACGAGGATATGGCGGTGGCGATTGCCGTCAACGCCAAAACGCAACGCTATGGCACCTGCAATACCATGGAGACCTTGCTGGTGGCCGCGTCGAAAGCCGCCGCTGTGCTGCCGCGTCTCGCGCAAGCCTATGCGGAGGCAGGGGTCGAGCTGCGTGCCTGCCCGCGTGCGTTGAAACTGTTGCCCGCTGCCAAAGCGGCGAGTGCGCAGGATTGGGGCGAAGAGTATCTGGCGCCGATTCTGGCGGTGCGCGTGGTGGATGGGCTGGAACAGGCGATGGAGCACATCCATACTTATAGTTCGCAGCATACCGACAGCATTGTCACGCAGGAGCACGCGCGCGCGATGCGATTCCTGCGGGAAGTCGATTCCAGCTCCGTTATGGTCAACGCTTCCACCCGCCTGGCCGATGGATTTGAATATGGATTGGGCGCCGAGATCGGCATTTCTACCGACAAGCTGCATGCGCGCGGGCCCGTGGGCCTGGAAGGGCTGACAACGCAGAAATTTGTGGTGCTAGGCGAGGGGCAGATCCGCACTTGAGTGCCCTAGGGTCTTGCAGGTTGCCGCTGGTCGGCGTATTCGGTGGAACCTTCAACCCGGTGCACTACGGCCATCTGCGCTCGGCGCTCGAGTTGGTGGAGTGCTTGGGCCTTGAGCAATTGCGCCTGATGCCGAGTGCACAGCCGCCACACCGCGAAGTGCCCGCCTGCAGTGCAGAACACCGGGCGGCCATGGTGGCACTGGCGGTGGAGGGGGAGCCGCGGCTGGCATGCGATGTGCGCGAGCTTCAGCGGCCGGGCGAATCCTATACCATAGAGAGTCTGATTGAATTGCGCGGGGAGCTGAGCGCCGAGGTCGGTCTGTGCATGGTGTTGGGTTGCGATGCGGTGCTGGACATTACCCAGTGGCACCGCTGGCAGGAACTGCTGGAATGGGCGCATATTGTGGTCATTGCCCGTCCCGGTTGGACGTTGCCAGACACGGGGGCTGTGGCACAGTGGTTGAGTGCTCACCGCGTGGATGACGCGCAGGCATTGCGGCAAAAAACTGCCGGGTGTATCACGATAAAGGAGCTGCGCCCGCTCGCTATCTCTGCAACCGAGATTCGCGATTTGCTGGCGGCGGGGCGGTCAGTGCGCTATCTGCTGCCGCAGTCAGTACTGGACTATATACACGAACACACGCTTTACACATGAACACATTTTTTTGATAACGACAGGAACGACCTATGAATGACAATGTAAAACTGCGCCATGGAATCTGAACAGCTCACACAGTTCGTCATCGCGGCGCTGGACGATATGAAGGCCATCAATACCATCACGCTGGATGTCACAGCATTGACCGATGTGATGGACTATATGGTGATCTCAAGTGGCAGCTCTAACCGCCATGTGAAGTCGCTGGCCAGCAATGTCTCAGTGGAAGCCAAGAAACAGGGCGTCGCACCGATAGGTACTGAGGGCGAGGATGCTGGAGAATGGGTGCTGGTGGATTTCGGCGATGTAGTGGTGCACGTGATGCTGCCGGCGACCCGCGCTTATTATGATCTGGAACGTCTTTGGACAGTCCCTGAAGCCCCCACCTGATGCGTATCAGTGTCGTCGCGGTCGGCACCCGGATGCCGGTGTGGGTTGGGCAGGGCATTACAGAATATACCAAGCGGTTGCCGCGGGAGTTGAAGCCGGTGTGGCGCGAGATTCCGCTGGCAAAGCGTGGCAAGGACGTGGCAACAGAGTCTGTATGCGCTGCAGAAGGTGAGTGCATTCTCAAAGCCATCCCCCCGGGTGAGCGGGTGATTGCGTTGGATGTAAAGGGTCAGCGACTATCCACACAGACGCTGGCACAGCAACTGGCGGCCTGGCAAATGTCCGGCGATAACTACAGCATTTTGATTGGCGGTCCGGATGGCTTGTCGGATGGGTGTTTGGCGCGTGCCGACCTGTGCTGGTCGCTCAGTGATTTGACGCTGCCGCATCCGCTGGTTCGCGTGCTGTTAGTAGAGCAGTTGTATCGTGCTTGGACAATTACCGTCAACCACCCGTATCATCGCGCTTAGTGTTAAGCCCTATCACTCCCATCAACAACGTTCAGGGTCAGCGAACCGCTTAAATGCTACCGCAATTCGATTTGAAGGACCCCCAGCTCGAGTCTCGTGTGTACGGCACGCGCACGCTTCTCGCAATAGGGCTGGTGATGATTTTGCTCAGTGTCGTCCTGATGCGTTATTACACATTGCAAATCACCGAATATGAGATCTATAAGACGCAGTCTGAACGCAACCGGGTGCAGTTGCAGCCGCTGCCCCCGCAACGCGGCCTGATCTATGATCGTAACCAGATATTGCTGGCCGATAACAGGCCCAGCTATGTGCTATCCATTGTGCGCGAACGGGTGCCGGATTTGGAGGCTACCCTGGCGGATCTGGAGGCGGTTTTGCCGATTTCCGACAGCGACATGGATAATTTTCGCAAGAAACTGAAACGTATCCGCCCTTACGACCCGGTGCCCCTGCGCTTCCGCTTGACCGAGGAAGAGCGCGCCCGACTGGCAGTGAACCGTTTTCGGTTGCCAGGTGTTGTGGTGGAGGCGCAATTGTTGCGCCATTACCCGCACGGCGAATTGTTTTCGCACGCGCTGGGCTACGTCGGGCGCATCAACGAGCAGGAAGTGCAAGAGCTCGACGAGACCGACTACCGCGGCACCTTTCATGTTGGCAAGGTGGGCGTCGAAAAATACTACGAGGATATGCTGCACGGCAATGTCGGTTACCAGAACGTTGAGAGTAATGCGCACGGCAGAGTGCTGCGGGTGCTGGAGCGCTTCGCCCCGGAGCGCGGCAAGGACTTGACGTTGTCGCTGGACTATCACGTACAGCTCGCCGCCTTCGAGGCTCTTGGTGATCAGCGTGGCGCGGTAGTAGCCATTGATCCTCGCAACGGACAGGTGCTGGCGCTGGTCTCTACGCCTGGCTATGACACCAACTTGTTCGTCAACGGTATCAGTTCCAGTGAATACGCTGAGCTGCGAGACTCCAAGGATGTGCCCCTGTTCAATCGTGCTATACAGGGCACCTACCCACCCGGTTCTACCATCAAGCCGTTTATGTCGATGGCGGGGCTGTTGTCCGGTCTGGTAACGCCACAATCCACCGTGCCAGACCCTGGTTGGTATAGCCTCCCGGGTAATTCGCGCAAGTATCGCGACTGGATATTACGGATCACGGGAACCGGCCACGCTGCGCGGGTCGATATGAAGATGGCTATCGCCGAATCCTGTGACGTCTATTACTACGACCTGGCGCGGCGCCTCACGATTGACCGCATGCATGATTATCTCAACCCGTTTGGGTTTGGGGATCGCACCGGCATTGACACGACCAATGAACGCACCGGGATATTGCCCTCCACGCGCTGGAAACGCGCGGCCATGGCAGAATCCTGGTATCCGGGTGAAACGCTCAGCGCGGGTATCGGACAGGGCTATATGTTGGCCTCACCCCTGCAACTGGCGGTCGCTACCAGTGTGATGGCGCAGCGTGGTGAGCGCAGGGTGCCGCGTCTGGTAATGGCTGTGGATGGTGAGCTTGTGCCGGCACCTTTGCTGCAGCAGTTAGAGGCCCCCGACGAGTATTGGGATGCAATTATCGACGGTATGCGCGAAGTGGTGCACGGTAAGAAAGGGACCGCCAAAGCACTGGCCATAGGCATCATGTACGAGATGGCGGGTAAGACCGGCACCTCACAGGTTATTGGTATAGCCCAGAACGCCGTATACAACGAAGAAGATGTCGCAGAGCGGCATCGACACCACGGTCTGTTCATTGCCTTCGCACCCATTGAGGCACCAACGATTGCGGTGGGGATAATTGTTGAGAATGGCGGTGGCAGTTCCGTGGCGTCACCTATCGCGCGCGCCGTGATCGACACCTGGTTGGGATTGGAGCACTTGGCTGATGGGTGATTACGTTCGGCAGCTACCGCACCACAGTTCACGTGACATGGCCCGGCGTCCCAGTGCTCTCATGCGCTTTCATATCGATATTCCACTCCTTTTTTTGCTCTTAGTGTTGAGCGCTTATGGCTTGTTTGTGTTGTATAGCGCATCGGGCCAGAGTATGGAGGCGGTGTATCGTCAGGGGCGTTACCTTGCACTGGCTTTCGTAATCATGATACTGGCGGCGCAAATCAGTCTGCAGCGCTATGCCAGTTTGGCTCCCTGGCTCTATATCGCGGGGGTGGCGACGCTCGTCGCAGTATTGCTGGTAGGGGTCGGAGCCAAAGGAGCGCAGCGCTGGCTGGAGGTGGGTGGGATGCGCTTCCAGCCAGCGGAGATCATGAAGTTGGCGGTGCCCCTGGTTGTCGCCTGGTTTCTTGCAGGTAGGCGGCTGCCGCCGCGCTTCTTTGCCATCATCGGTGCCCTCATTCTGTTGGTGGTGCCGGCCGGGCTGATTGTGATCCAGCCGGATCTGGGCACCGCCTTGCTGATCGCCTCCAGCGGCCTGTTTGTGCTGTTTATGGCAGGGCTTGGCTGGCGTTATATCGCTATTGCTGTGGTATTGGCGGGGGCGTCTGCCTGGCCGGTGTGGATGTACGGACTCAAGGAATACCAGAAACAGCGTATTCTCACCATGTTCAACCCGGAGAGCGACAAGCTCGGAGCCGGGTGGAATATCATTCAGTCCAAAACAGCCATAGGTTCTGGCGGCTGGGAAGGTAAAGGTTGGATGCAAAGTACGCAGTCGCGGCTGGATTTTCTGCCCGAAAGCCACACGGATTTTATTATCGCTGTATTGGCGGAGGAACATGGCCTCAAAGGCGTAATCGCTTTGCTGGGCATTTACCTGCTGATTATGTTGCGCGGTTTCTGGATCGGAGTCCACGCACAAAGCAGTTTCGGTCGAATGATGGCCGGAAGCTTGACGCTAACGTTTTTCGTGTACATTTTTGTTAATATGGGGATGGTCGCTGGCTTGCTGCCGGTGGTCGGTGTTCCCCTGCCATTGGTGAGCGCAGGCGGCACGTCGGTAGTCACTTTGCTGGCCGGTTTTGGGGTTCTTATGGCGATCAGTACCGAAAAACCCAGAGTGTCATAGCCAGGGTGCCATAATGAGCACCACGCGATTTCACTCATGTGAAATTACTTCCCACTTGATGAGAACGAGCTTTTGTTTATGTCTTTACACCTGAAAGTATTGCTTATTATGGCCTGTCTTTGCCCGACATTGTCCTGCGCTGCGGATAATTATGGCAACAATACTGCCACTGCCGCTGTGATCGATGAGCTGGTGTTGGAAGAGGGCTTTAATCGCGAGGACCTGATCAAGGTGTTCTCGCAGGCAGAGCGCAAGGACAGTATTCTGGAGGCCATCGCCCGTCCAGCGGAAAAAACCAAACCGTGGTTCGAGTACCGGGAGATCTTTCTTAATAAATCACGCGAAGATCAGGGCGTGGAGTTCTTCGCCAAACATCGCGTAACGCTCGAAAGGGCAGAGCGGGAGTTTGGTGTGCCCGCGGAGATTATCGTCGCGATCATCGGCGTGGAAACCTACTACGGGCGTGTCGCCGGTAGCTTTCGGGTCATCGACGCCCTCTCGACGCTGGCGTTTGACTATCCCCCGCGCTCGCCTTTTTTCACATCTGAACTGAAAAACTTCCTGATTCTGACGCGCGATCAGGGTATGGATCCAACAGAACTGGTCGGCTCCTACGCGGGGGCTATGGGGTATGGCCAGTTCATGCCCAGCAGCTACCGTGGTTACGCTGTCGATTTCGATAACGACGACATTGTCGACATCTGGACTAATCCGGTCGATGCCATCGGCAGTGTAGCCAATTATTTCAAACAACACGGTTGGCGCGAGGGCGAAGTGGTAGTTTCAGCCGCCACGGCCGCCGCTGATACCCCCGATAGCATCTTTGTGGCAGCGCGCGCTGATCTCAAACCGGTGCGCACGGTGGCGCAGTTCGCCGCCGACGGGGTGGTCGCGAATATGAAACTGGATCCCAACGCGATGGCGACCGCGATGAAATTTGAGCTCAAGGATGGCTATGAGTATTGGTTGGGACTGCACAACTTCTATGTCATCACGCGCTATAACCATAGCGCCATGTACGCCATGAGCGTTTACCAACTCAGTCAGCGACTTGCGGAGCGCGTGACACGGTGACCATCCGGTACCCCGCAGCACTCCTTGCCAGCCTCGTTTTATTTCTGGCGGCCTGCGCCACACCGCCGCCAGAGACTGCGGTGGAAGCGGCCAAAAAGCCTGTAATTGCTCCGGATTCCCGCTATGCCGTTGAGCATGATTTTGCTCCACTGCGGCCCATCAGCGCCGAAGAAGTTGTCGATGCGGTGCCGGCACCCGACCCGATTCTGGCGGTTGGAAATATGAGCCCCTATGTGATTGGCGGCGTAACCTATGAAATTCTGGAGGATTACCGCGGCTATCGAGAACGGGGTATCGCGTCCTGGTACGGTGGTAAGTTTATGGGCCATGAAACCTCCAACGGTGAGCTCTACGATGTCTACCTGGCCAGCGCCGCACATAAATCGCTGCCCATTCCCTGCTATGCCCGCGTCACCAATTTAGACAACGGCAAGAGCATCATCCTGCGCGTCAACGATCGCGGCCCATTCCATTCAGATCGCCTGATCGATTTATCCTATGCTGCTGCCGTCAAGTTGGACTTCATGGAGAGCGGCACGGCGCCGGTCGAGGTGGAAGTAATCGATATCGTTGGTGTTCAGGACAGGCGCGACGCATCCTTCGGCAAGTACCGCTATCTCCAGCTGGGCGCGTTCGGCAAGGAATCAACCGCGAAAACGCTGCTGGCAGAGTTACAGAACCTGTTGTCTGCGCCGGTATTTATCAGCCCTGTGGATGCGGGTGGCACCATGCTGTATCGGGTGCGTGTTGGCCCTGTGGATGACAAAAAGCACCTGTTGGCCTTACAACAACGCTTGCAGGACAGCGGCTATGAGGCGGGCCAGCCTCTGCCTTGAGATGCGGTGATTCTTTCGCTGTGAGCACGCATGAGTTACCATCGGGTCTGTCAAACTCCTCTCACGGCTCCCTGAACTCATGACTCGACTAGCACTTGTTGTATTCCTCGTTTTTACAACCTTCAACGCACAATCGCAGAGTGCGATACCCGCACCGCCCGAATTGTCGGCGACAGCGTATCTGCTGATCGATGCCTACAGTGGTGCTGTCCTGGTGGAGCACAACGCAGACATGTCGTTGCCACCTGCCAGCCTCACCAAGATGATGACTGGCTATGTGCTGGCTGAGGAAGTTATCGCGGGTCGCGTCAAGGAAGAGGACATGGTGCGTATCAGTGAGAATGCATGGTCGCAGAATCCACTTTTCAATGGCTCCTCGTTAATGTGGATTGAACCGGGTAAAGACGTCTCGATTGCCGATTTGCAGCGCGGCATCATTATTTCATCCGGCAACGACTCTACCCTGGCGGTGGCCGAGCACATCGCCGGCACTGAGGCCGTGTTTGCCGAGATGATGAATACCCACGCCAAGCGGCTGGGTATGACAAACACCCACTATGTAAACTCGCATGGCCTGCCCGACCCTGCGCACCTCACTACCGCGCGCGACCTGGCGATTCTCGCCAAAGCCATGATCATCGATCACCCCGATCAGTACAAAATTAACAAAGAACTTGAGTTCACCTATAACAACATCCGCCAGTACAACCGTAACACCCTGATCCGTGAAGACCCGTCTGTGGATGGCATCAAGACCGGGCACACCAAAGAGGCCGGATACTGTCTGGTGGCGTCGGCGGAGCGCAATGGTATGCGCCTGATATCGGTCGTCATGGGTACCAAAAGCACCAAGGCGCGCAAAAACGATACCGCGGCCCTTTTTAATTATGGCTTTCACTTCTTTAAGACCGAGACTGTCATCGAGGGTATGACCGAGCTGGATAAGCCGCGCGTCTGGAAAGGATTGCAGGACTATGTGCCTGTTGGCCTGTTGGAGAAAGTCGCGCTGACCCTGCCGCGTGGCAAGCATGACAATATTGAAACCATCGTGGTGCTGAATGAAGAGATTGTTGCGCCGCTGTCCGTCGGTGACCCGGTTGGCACCGTAACAGTGAGTCTGGATGGTGAAGTCCAGTTCGAGGCGCCTGCTGTCGCACTCGCCGCAGTTGAGCCGGCGGGATTCTTCGCCCGCCTCTGGGACAGCGTGCTGATGTTCGTCGCCGAGCTGTTTGGGGCTCGATAAAGCGCAGTAGAAAAGCACCGGAGAGCAGTGTGGAGCAAACACTTGAACCGCCCAAGATAGAGTTTCCCTGTGACTACCCGATCAAGGTGATGGGGCGCAGCTGCGATGGTTTCGAGTCGATTATTCTCGACGTATTCGAGCGCCATGCCCCTGGATTTGACCAGCAAACCCTCACTGCGAAAATCAGCAGCAAGGGCACTTTCACTTCCCTCACTATTACTATCACCGCCACCGGCCCGGATCAATTGGAAGCTCTGCACCAAGATTTGCTGGCGACCGGCCATGTCACCATGGTGTTATAGCGGTGCGCGCGGCAGAACTGGTGCTGCGCGAACTGGGGCTTGTCGATTACCAGCCCACGCTGGACGCGATGCGCCACTTCACCGATACCCGCAGCGCCGACTCACCCGATGAGTTGTGGTTGTTGCAACATCCTCCGGTATTTACCCAAGGCCAGGCGGGCAAGGCCGAGCATGTGCTGGCGCCGGGTGATATTCCTGTGATTCAGGTCGACCGTGGCGGACAGGTCACTTACCACGGCCCGGGGCAGTGGATAATGTATCTGATGGTTGATATGCGCCGCAGGAAAATAGGCGTGCGTGATCTCGTCACCCTGATCGAAGTCGGCATCGTGGAGCTGCTCGCCGAATATGGTATCCGTGCTGCGGCAAAGCCCGCTGCGCCGGGCGTGTATGTGGATGAAGAAAAAATCGCAGCCCTCGGTTTGCGCGTGCGCCGTGGCTGCAGCTATCACGGCCTGGCATTGAACGTGGATATGGATCTGGAACCCTTCGGGAGAATCAATCCCTGCGGTTACGTCGGCTTGCAGGTGACCTCAATGGCGCAGCAGCAGCCAGGCGTTGCTCTAGACGTCGATGCCATCGGCAAGCGTCTACTGAGGAGAGTGGCGGAGAGGCTTCAGCAATAAGGGCACATGTCGTGCTGCTAACCTAAAAAATGTCGGCTGCCTGAACGGCGGCGCGGCCCCAAAAGTGCTACTCGGTTTGGCGCCGGTCTAGTAGCTTAAAGAGGTGCCATTATCAGCTGCTCTCATTTGCAGCAAAATTCCCTCTAACCTCTCCTGAAGCATCTGTGCCAGCATAATGATGTGCATGCCAAGACAGTGTCTTGCGGCGACTGCGACCACAGGGTGCGAGCTGTTTCCATCGGTGCCTGCTAAGATGCCGGAAACACTTTCGGAGTTGCAACAGTGCCCAACCAACCATCCTTTAACGCTCGTAGCTCGGCTGATGACGTTCTGCGTGGCCAAAATTTGAGTGATCAGGTGATTATTGTCACTGGCGCCAATACTGGCATCGGCTATGAAACTGCGCGCTCTCTGGCGGCGGCTGGCGCCACGGTGATCGCGGCTTGCCGTAGCGTTGAGAAAGCCGCGCTCACGCAGCAACGAATTCTGCAGGCGCACCCGCAATGCAAGGTGGAAGGCGCGGTGATGGATCTGGCCTCTCTGGCAAGCGTCAGCGATTTTTGTGCGCAGTTAAGCCATAGCAAAGTCGACACCATTATTTGTAATGCCGGTCTGGTTGCCACCGAGTACGCAGAGACGATCGACGGTTTTGAGCAAACAGTAGGGGTGTGCCATATCGGGCACTTCTTGTTGGTGCAAACGCTTATGCCAAAGTTGCTGAATGCGTCTGCCTCGCGCGTGGTTATGGTATCGAGCGAGTCCCACCGTGTGCCGCCCCGACTCAATTTTGATGCCCTGCCTTACCCAAGGGGAAAGTTCAAAGCCCTGAAAGCCTACGGACAGGCCAAGCTGTGTAATGCGCTAATGGCTGTCGAGTTGCAGCGACGCTATGTTGATCAGGGTCTCACCGCCTGTTATTTACATCCTGGCACCATGGTGACTACCGATATGGGCCGCGATTCAGCGCTGATTAGAAGGGCTATGAAGTTAGTGAGCCCCTTCACCAAAACAGCGAACCAGGGGGCGGCAACGTCAGTGTTCTGCGCTACATGGAATGATCGCAGTACTCTGGGCGGTCACTATTTTTCCCACTGCCGCAAGGGCAAGCCCAGTGCAGAGACTGCCAACATGGAAGCAGCCACGCGCCTGTGGGATATTTCACAGCAGTGGCTGCAAGACAAAGGCTTTGGCAGCTGAGCTTGCTCGTGCACTAAGGCGCAAACCTAAGTGAGCGGTGTGTTGTAACGTTTAGTGGTCGCGCAACAGTGGATGCGGGTTGTCACGTTGAGGTTGCGTAATCCACCCTAGCGCTTCCAGAACTGCCACCAACGCTTTCGATGGGGTGCACTCGGGATTGGTTGTTTATGGCTAGCGGGTACGCCATGCTCGGCGTACCACTGCTCCCA
>JBDNIE010000168.1:0-4603 GCA_041688425.1 Halioglobus sp.
ACAGTCGCCGCCCTCAGAATCTTCAGCTGCTTTTTGGCCCCGAGACTCTGTTTTGCCCAGATGGTGAAATTGGTAGACACGCCAGCTTCAGGTGCTGGTGCTCGCAAGGGCGTGGAGGTTCAAGTCCTCTTCTGGGCACCAATTCAACGTTTCATGCCTCCCTAACCAACCTCACGAATTCCTTAATTTCAAACACTTACAAGCATTTATCGTCCTATAGGCGTCTATAGGATCCCTTGCGGTCTATGCAAAATCTGGGTAACTTTCTGGGTAACTACAAAAGTTACCCAAGGATATGCGGACATGGCCCCTCGAAAACCCCTGACGCACGCGAGACAAGCAGAATCTGCGAAACCCGAAAGCAAGCCTTACAAACTGAATGCGGGCGAGGGGCTGTTTCTGGAAGTCATACCCGCTGGGGCCAAGCGATGGCGATTGCGCTATTTCCACCTTGGCAAAGAGAAGATGCTCTCACTGGGTAAATTTCCATCGGTGAACCTGCAAGAGGCCAAAGGGAAAAGGGACGCCGCCAAGAAGCTGCTGGCGCGAGGCATCGACCCCAGCCAGAAGCGACAGGATGACAAAGCCGCCGCCTTGATGGCGCAGGAGAACAGTTTTCAGGTCATTGCTGAAGAATGGCTGTCACGCCAGACTGACAAAGCCGAGGTCACACGGCAAAAAAGCCAATGGCTGCTGGGCTTTGCTATCGCTGACTTTGGCAGAAGACCCATCAACGAGATCACCCCACCGATGGTATTGGCGACCTGCCGCAAGCTGGAGCATCAGGGAAAGCTGGAAACGGCGAAACGAATTCAGGCCAAATGCAGTCAGGTATTCCGCTACGCCGTAGCTACCGGACGGACAGACCGTGACCCCACGGCTGACCTGCGTGGCGCGCTGAAGCCGGTACAAGTCCGACACCGCGCCGCCATTACTGATCCCGTTCGGGCTGGACAGTTATTGCGCGATATTGACCAATACAGTGGAGCAGCAGTGGTCAGAGGTGCCCTGCAACTGGCCGCACTGGTATTTGTGAGGCCGGGGGAATTACGCTCCGCACGGTGGGCAGATATGGACTTGGAAACCGCAGAGTGGCGCTACACACCACCCAAGACACGGAACCAGACGCAAGTAGACCTGATCGTCCCGCTGCCCCGACAGGCGGTGTCAATCCTTCAAACGCTGAAGTCCGTCAGTGGCCAGCATGAGCATGTTTTCCACAGCTACGGAAAATCTGGTCATTTGTCGGAAGGGGCTGTTCTGGGAGCACTGCGACGCATGGGATATAGCGGCAGTGAAATGAGTGGCCACGGTTTTCGTGCGATGGCAAAAACAATGTTGCTCGAAGTGCTGAAAATGCCTGACCAGTACATAGAGCTGCAACTCGGCCACAAGGTACGCGATCCGAACGGCGGCGCGTATAACCGCGTTAAGCACCTTGAAGACCGGAAAATAATGATGCAAACGTGGGCAGATTATCTCGACACACTCCGGGCCATAGCTCGCGGTGAAAACGTGGTTGCTCCGAGTTTTAATAGATCTGCGTAATTCAGGCTTGCGACTCTCGCAGAAAACATCGAATTGATACAAACTTGGGCGCTCCAAATGGGAAGCTCGGCCATAGATAGACGAGTTGTCCGGTCGAGACAAAGTACGACTGACCCAAGACACCAATTAAAGGAATAATAATGTCAGACCTGCAAAACCTACTCACCTCTTTCCGTAAAGCCGCTGTGTCTGAGCGCGAGAAAGGCACCTACTTTGAAGAACTGATTGTTACCTACCTCAGGAATGAAGCCTCCTACCGCGATCTGTATAGCGAAGTCTGGACTTATTCTGACTGGGCTGAACAGCAGAGCCTGAGCAAAAAGGATACGGGCATTGATCTGGTGGCCAAGACCCACGGCACCGACGAATACCATGCGATCCAGTGCAAATTCTATTCTGAAGATCACCGCGTCCAGAAAAGTGATATTGACAGCTTTTTTACCGCATCAGGTAAGAAGCCGTTTACGCGCCGTGTAATCGTCACGACCACCAACAACTGGAACGAACACGCGGAAGATGCCCTGCAAAACCAGCAACCGCCAGTCACCAAAATTGATTTATACGACCTTGAAAGCAGTCAGATAGATTGGGCTAAGTATCAACCCAAGAAGGCAGCCACGCTCAAGAAAAAGAAGGAACTGCGGGAGCACCAAAAAACTGCATTAACCAATGTGTTGTCCGGTTTAGGTACGGCTGATCGCGGCAAGCTCATTATGGCTTGTGGTACGGGTAAGACCTTTGCCAGCCTGAAGATCGCAGAGTCCATAGCCGGGAAAGGCAAGCGCGTATTATTTCTCGTCCCCAGGCTGTCGCTAATATCGCAATCATTGACAGAGTGGACTCAAGAAAGCGGTGTACCGCTCCACAGCTTTGCGGTGTGCTCAGATAGCGATGTTGGAAAGAAGCGAAAGAAGGACGATGACGCTGTACAAACCTTCGCTCACGAATTGCGCTACCCGGCCACGACAGACCCTGCGAGTCTCGCAAAGGCAATGGCAAAGCGCCATGACAATGAACACATGAGCGTAGTCTTTTCTACCTACCATTCCATTGATGTGATTAGCAAAGCACAGAAGCTGCACCAGTTGGCGGCATTCGATCTGGTTGTGTGTGATGAAGCCCACCGCACTACCGGCGCGACCTTTGGTGATGAGGACGAAAGTGCCTTTGTAAAAGTGCACGATGCCAGCTTTTTGAGCGCCCACAAGCGCCTATACATGACCGCCACGCCACGCATCTATGGCGAACTGGCCAAGGCTAAGGCTGACTCGGACAACGTGGCACTTTGCTCTATGGATGACGAAGCCCTCTACGGGGAAGAATTGCATGTCATTACCTTCTCAGAGGCGGTAAAGCGCGGCTTATTGGTGGATTACAAAGTCATCGTGCTGGCGGTAGAAGAATCCCATATCAACCGTCGCCTACAAAAATTACTCTCTGATGAGAGCAATTCCCTGAAGGTAGACGACGCAAGCAAAATTGTGGGTTGCTGGAAAGCGCTGGCTAAAGTCGGCACACAAGAGGAATTAGCCGGTGACACCGAGCCTATGCGCCGCGCCGTGGCCTTTTGTCAGGTAATCGAAGCACAGAAGGCCGGTGGCAAGACTCACAAGGTCAGCTCCAAGCAAATTTCAGGCATGTTTCAACAAGTGGTAGAGGCGTATCAAGAGGCCGAAGGCATTGAAGACAATGCTCGACTAACCTGCGAGGCCGCCCATGTCGATGGCAGCATGAATGCCAGCCAAAAAGAGGAAAAGATCAACTGGCTGAAGGCAGAAACCCCTGCCGACACATGCCGCATCCTCAGTAATGTGCGCTGCCTCTCGGAAGGCGTGGATGTTCCTGCGTTGGATGCAGTGCTGTTTCTCACTCCCCGCAATTCACAAGTTGATGTGGTGCAGTCCGTTGGTCGCGTGATGCGTAATGCAACGGGTAAGAATCGGGGCTATGTCATTCTGCCTGTAGTGATCCCCGCCGGTGTGGAACCACACAAGGCACTTGATGATAACAAAACCTACAAGGTGGTTTGGCAGGTATTACAGGCGTTACGCTCTCACGATGACCGCTTCGATGCCATGATTAATAAGCTGGACTTGATTGGCAGTGATAAATCCAAAATGGAAGTTATTGCTATCACGGACAAGATACAGAGCAAATCGCCCAAGCAGGGCGGCAAGCAGAAATCTCCATTAGGCAAGGGAACTCACGTCATTGGCGAAACGGACAAAAAATACGGTAAGGATGCTCAAGCCGACTTGCAGTTTGAGGTAGGTGATATTGAGCGCGCCCTGTACGCCAAGGTGGTACAGAAGTGTGGCAATCGGCACCACTGGGAAGATTGGGCAAATGACATAGCCAAGATTGCCGGTACGCATATCGACCGCATCACCGCCATCCTCGAATCCCCAGCCAATAAGACAGAGCGAAAAGCCTTCGACGCCTTTGCCTTGGAACTGCGTGACGATCTGAATGACAGCATCACCGATGGCGAAATCATTGAAATGCTTGCCCAGCACCTCATTACCAAACCAGTGTTTGATGCGTTGTTTGAAAGCTACAGCTTTGCCCAGCACAACCCAATGTCACTGGCCATGCAAGGCGTACTGGACGTATTGCAGGAGCACAATCTGAACAAGGAAGCTGACACGCTGGAACGGTTCTATGCCAGCGTAGCCATGAGGGCGCAGGGTATCGAAAGCGCGGCAGGTAAGCAGAAGATCGTACTTGAGTTATATGACAAGTTCTTTCGCAATGCCTTTCCGAAAATGACTGAGCGCCTTGGTATCGTTTACACCCCTGTTGAGGTGGTGGATTTCATCATTCACAGCGTTAATCATATTTTAGAAACAGAGTTCGACCAAACCTTGGGTAGCAAGGGTGTTCATATAATTGATCCGTTCACGGGCACTGGTACTTTCATCACTCGGCTTATGCAAAGTGGATTGATTACTCAGAAGCAGTTGCCTAACAAGTACCTTAATGAAATCCACGCAAATGAGATTGTATTGCTCGCCTACTATATCGCCGCCATCAATATCGAAGCGGTGTATCACAG
>JBDNIE010000169.1:0-8082 GCA_041688425.1 Halioglobus sp.
CGGCAGAAGACATTTCAGCGGAAACGCCGATTGCGGCGAGGCGTGCGGATGCACTGGAACGGATAGTCGACGGTTATCTTTGCGGAGGGCTTTCCGGAGGGCTTTCCGAAGGGCTTACAGATGGATTGACCGAAGGTCTTAGCGGGGAAGTTACACGCGAGCCTGAAGGCGAAAGGATCGTCGTAAAGAGCGGCGACCGCTGCACACTTCACATTCATACCGACATGAACACACTACAAGAAGACGGCGACGGCGCAGAGTCAGAGCTGGCATCGGGCGGATGCGTTTCCGCGGAAACGTCGCGGCGGCTGGCTTGCGATTGCGGCGTAGTGCACTGGCTGGACGATGCAGACGGCACAACACTGAATATAGGCCGCCGCACGCGCAGTATTCCACCGGCTATCCGCCGCGCACTGGAGCGCCGCGATGGCGGTTGTCGATTCCCCGGCTGCACTGCGCGGCATTACGTCGACGCGCACCATGTTCGCCATTGGGCGAACGGCGGTGAAACCAGGCTCGATAACCTGCTGTTGCTGTGTCGCCACCACCATCGACGGGTACATGAAGGGGGCTACGGTCTTGTAATGGAAATAGCCAATGAACCGATATTTACCACGCCGAATGGCAATCTGATCCCGAAGGGCCCCGATACGCGTTTCAGCGGAAACGTCTTTGCGCTGACCACGCACAACCGGCGTGAGCAGATTGAAATTGGGCCAAGGAGCTTGGTGCCAACGTGGCATGGCGACAATATGGATGACGGGATGGCGGTGGATGGGTTGATTAGGCGGGAGTGAGGAGTGCTCTGTCGACGTAATAAAACTTGTCGATGAGTGGAGAAAGCTAAGTGAATTGTCCAATCTGCCGCATTACGGGACAGCTCACTTAATTGAAAAGCTCAAGGACCCGCCACGAATCCGTCTGCAACATAGGCAACAGCTGCAGACAATAAATTCGCCCATTCATGTTAATAACGAAACCTGTCATTGTACTTTTCGCATTCACATACGATGACCGCTCTGGCTGGAAAGAGATATTTGTTCGCCTAACGTCGGGAAAAACGCTTTCGAGGGCTGCGTCCTCTCCAGGCTGTCTGCCGGGCGCGACCACCCTCAACCAGATCCAGCAACTCACCGAGCATCATCAGCGACAAGCCCCAGATACAGCGCCCCTCATACCAGTAACAAGGCATAGAGATTTTGACGCCCTTGTAACGCCAGGACATCTCCGCCTGATTATCCTCATTCATCAAAAACTCCAACGGCACCCAGATGACTTCGGCCACTTCATAGTTGGGCGTAAACACCACCTCGCGATCCAGCCGAAACACGAAGGGACTGACCGTCATGCCGAAGGGGCCACGGCGGTGGCTGGCACCAATATCAGAAAGCCGCCCGATACACAGATCCTGCTCTCCCAACGACAAACCCACTTCTTCCTCGGTCTCGCGCACCGCAACGGCATAGCCGTGGGCATCGGTACTGTCCATGCGGCCACCGGGAAAAGCCATATGTCCTGACCAAGGGTCCCCCTCCCTCTCGGCACGTTTGATCATTAGAATATGCAGCTCGCCCTCTCGCACCTGCAGTATCATGGCGACCGCAGAGCGCTTCATCAGGCGTCGCAACAGCTTTTTTCCCGGCGCATGATCGCCGAGCCGGGTTTCAATCAGTTGTAACAGTGATACGGACAATGGCTCACTATCCCTTTGGTTCGCAGTGACTATAGGATTAAGCCAGCCCGACGTTAGAGTGACAAGTTACAACGCATATTAATACCCAGGAGATTCATGATTGAAGAACATAAAGTGACCGGAGGCCTGCTGGAACTGCGCGATGTCAGTCTTGTCTATCGCGCACTGCCTGCGCTGCGCGATATTAATTGGACGGTGAGTCCCGGTGAACAATGGGCTTGCCTTGGACCCAACGGCGCAGGAAAAACCAGTCTGGCAAACATCATCAGTCGCCAGGCGACACATTTTTCCGGCGAAGTACTGCGCTGCTGTGAACTTGAGAGCCGCGGCGTAGCTTATGTCTGTTTTGAGCAGGCCAGGGCATTGTGTGAACGCGACCGCAAGCTGGACGACTCTGAATTTCGCGCTGACGCCAGCGACCCCGGCACACCGGTACAAGCACTCATCCTCGATGGCGCGGACCCGGATGACGCCTTTGATCATTGGACAGAGCGCTTGCGCATGCGCCATTTCCTGCACCGCGGCCTGCGCTTTATTTCAACCGGGGAGATGCGCAAGACGCTGCTGGTGAAAGCAATTTTGAGTGAGCCCGCGCTGCTCATACTCGACAGTCCACTGGATGGACTCGACCCTGCCAGCCAACAGGCAATGCGGACTATTATTGCCGAGTTGCTGCAGTCGGATATCACTGTGCTTATGCTGTGCAGACAGCTGGAGGATGTCCCCACCGGGTTTACACATATCATGGCACTCGCAGGCGGGCAGGTGCTGGCCTGCGATACCCGCCAGGCGATTGTGGACAACAAGGCAGTGATTGATCTGATGAACCCACCGGTGGCGGCGCTGGGTGATCTGCCGCCGCCTGCCGTGCGGCCCTACACACTGCCGCCAGAGGGACCATTGCTGACGCTGCGCAATGTAGCGGTGCGCTACGGCGACTTCTGCGTGCTGCAGGACGTGAACTGGACGATGGAGCGCAATACCCATACCAGCATTTCCGGCCCCAATGGGTGCGGCAAGACCACGCTCCTGAGTCTAATCACCGGCGACAACCACAAGGCCTATGGACAGGACATCACCCTGTTCGGCATCCGCCGTGGCAGCGGTGAAAGCGTGTGGGATATCAAACAGAAGTTCGGCCTGCTGGATACCCAGTTGCAGCTCAATTTTGCGCGCGGCATGCGCGTGGTGGAGGTGGTAGTGTCGGGCTTCTTCGATTCCATCGGCCTGTACGACGACTGGGGAGATGCGCAGCGTAATGGCGCTGAACACTGGCTGCGCGCGCTCGGACTGGCACAGCACAGCCGCGAGAAATTCGATGGACTATCCTTTGGTTTACAGCGCATGGCGTTGTTGGCCCGGGCTATGGTGAAATCGCCCGCCATCCTGCTACTGGACGAACCGACACTGGGGCTGGACGGCCACCATCGCAGGCTGATGCTGCGCGCGCTGGACCACATCGCACTCAACAGCGACACCCAAATCATTTTTGTCAGTCATTCCGCAGGAGAGACCCCGGCCTGCATTAACCAGTTCTTGAGCTTTGAACCAAGGGAAGAGGGCTTTGCACTGGTATGCCGCAGTTCACCAGCGGGCACAAATAATCTCCTGCCTCCTGCTGATATTGCCTAATCCAGCATCAAGCAGTGTCAGGAGCCCTTCGAATCCCAAAGAATACCGCGTACAAGGTGGGCACCACGATAAGTGTCAGCACCGACGCAAAACCCAATCCGGCCATGATAGTGACCGACATGTTCACGAAAAACACATCAGACAGCAGTGGAATCAAACCAAGGATCGTCGTCGCAGCAGCCAGCATGACCGGGCGCATACGGCTGACCGAGGAATCCAGGATCGCCTCATAACCATCCTTGCCGGTCTCGATTTGCTGGTCGATTTCCTCCAGCAGTACAATGGCGTTTTTAATCAGCAGCCCAACCAGTGAAAGCGCTCCCAGCATCGCCATGAAATCAAACGCGCCCCCCGTTGCAAGCAAGCCCGCCGTAATACCGACGATAGCCAGCGGCACAGTCAGCCAGATGATCGCAGGCTGCTTGAGTTTGCCGAACAGGAAGATGCTGGTCAGAATCATCAGCAAAAAGCCAAGAGGCAGCGAGGCAGCGAGGCCCGCCTGCGCATTGATAGAATCCTCATATTCGCCACCCCACTCCAACTTGTAGCCGGCAGGCAACGGGATCGCCTCAATTTGGGGGCGCAATTCCGCCAGCAAAGGGCCGGCTTCACCCTCCAGCGGATTGCACGATGCAATAATGGTTTGAATGCGGTTGCGACCGCGAATCACCGCGTTTTCCAAGCGCGTGGTGTAGTCAGATACCACCTGTGAGACCGGCACAGCGGCGCGCAATACCGGGCTCCAAACCTGAATGTCGCGCATATCGTCGATATCACCGCGCTCATCAAGCGGGGCACGCATACGGATCGGCAGCAGACGATTGCCATCGCGGTACACGCCGACATGGGTGCCCTCAAAGGCGTATTGCATGGCGGCACCCAGGCTTTCGCGATCGACACCCAACTGCCTGCCTACCTGTTCGTTGAATATCGGTGTGGCGACCTTTACCGGCGAGCGCCAGTCGTTGCGGATATCCACGGCATTGTCATTGGCGCGCATGATCGCCTGCGCCTTCTCAGATAACTGCCGCAATGCCTCCGGGTCAGGCCCGGAAAACCGGGCTTCAATCTTGGCATCACGGCCCGGCCCGATGCGCAGGGCTTTGATGATCGGATCGGTCCAGGACAGCTCCTCACGCATGTAGTCCTGGGCCGCCTGCCACACCGCAGGAATCTGCTCGCGCGTTTCTGTGCGCACAATAATCTGGGCGTAAGCGCGGGTGGGTTCTTTGGCGTCGTAGACGAGGGTAAAACGCTGATGCGGTCCGCCGATCACTGAAGTCGTTTGTACCACGCCCGGTTGCTCGCGAATAAACTGACTGACGCGCAGGGTGTCGTCGCGGGTAGCGCGAATATCGGCACCCTCCGGCTCCCAGAGATCGACGAAAAACATCGGTGTGTTGGAGTCGGGGAAAAAGCCACTCTTGACGCTGCCAAAACCAACTGCAGCCATAGCAAACAGCACCACGACGATACCGAGAGTGAGCCAACGATGATTAATTGCCGCGGCCACCGCGCCGCGATACATTTTGAAAAATCCGCCTGCATACGGGTCTTTACCGGAGGCATCAGTCTCCGGCTTAAGCAGCAGGGCGCAGAGCAATGGCGTGGTGCTGATCGCCGTAACCCAGCTCAGTGACAATGAGATCAGAATGACGTAGAACAGAGAACTGGCAAACTCCCCGGTATTATCGGTAGACAACCCGATGGCAGAAAATGCCAGAATACCGATCACCGTGCCGCCCAACAGCGCCCACATTGTTTTGCCTACAGCCTCCCCTGCTGCTTTGGTGGCATTCATGCCGGCCTTCATGCGTACCAGCATACCTTCGGCCACCACAATGGCATTATCTACCAGCATGCCGAGCGCAATCACCAGTGCCCCCAGGGAGATACGCTGCAGCTCAATGCCAAATATATTCATGAAGAACAAGGTGCCGGCGACTGTAATCAATAATACCGCACCAATAACAATACCCGTGCGTACACCCATGAAAAGCAGCAACACCGCAATGACAATCACCACCGCTTGAGCAACGCTGATGAGAAATCCGCCAACCGATTTCTCCACCTCGTCTGGCTGGTCGTACACCGGTACCATTTCCATACCGATGGGTATGACGCTTTGCAGAGAAACCATCTTGGCGCTTACCGCGCGCCCCACCTGCACGACGTTTTCCCCGGAAGCCATGGAGATGCCAATACTGAGGCCCGGTTTGCCATTAACATAATACAATTTGCGCGGCTCTTCCTCGTAGGCACGGGTGATAGCGGCGAAGTCGCTGAGGCGCACCACCGTTTTATCATTGCCGCTAATCAGCAAATCGCCGATTTCCTGCACCGACTTGAAATTACCTGTGGGGCTGATGCGCAGATAGTCATCCCCAACGCGTACGTTGCCAGAATTGACCACCACATTTTGGGAACCCAGCACATCGGCCACGGCCTGCAGATCCAGACCCAATTCCGCCATGCGACTGCGTGATACTTCAAGATAGGCCACCTCGCGCTGCTCGCCGTCGATAACGACCTTGCGCACGCCCGGCACCAGCACCAGCTGTTTTTTAATCGCATCGGCCGTATCGTAGAGATCACGCCATGTGTAGCCGTCACCGGTCAGCACCGTATAGATGCCATATACATCGCCGAAATCGTCGAGCACGATGGGCGCCTGCGCACCGGGCGGCAGAGAGGGTTTAACATCGGCGATCTTGCGCCGCAATTCATCAAAGATATTCGGCAGGTCCGCCGCTTTGTACTCGTCCTTGAAATCGATCAGGATGTCTGAGAGGCCCGGCCTTGAGACCGACATCTTGATGCGTTTTACCTGCGGCATTTTCTGGATCGCATCTTCCAGGTGATAGGTCAGCTCCTCCTGCACCTCGCGCGCGGTGGCACCGGGATAGGCCGTGAGTATTTTCGCCGACTTGATAGTGAAGGCCGGGTCCTCCAGCTTGCCCATCTGGTCGTAGGCCATGATCCCGCCACCCACCATGATCACCACCAACAACCACGAGATCACTTTATTCTCGACCGCAAATTCCCCAATATTCATACTGTGGGCATCCTTGAGTCAGCCGATAACATCAGAGTGCATCGTCGGAACGCGGGATGGCCTGTTCAGTCACCGCCATGCGCGACACCGTCATCCCTTCAGCAAGATAGGGCGCGCCTACGGCGACAATTTCCTCGCCCCCGTCCAGTCCCTCTATAACTTCAATGCTATCGCCCGTCATGCGCCCGATGGTGACCTCCCGCGCCGACACCTGCATGGTCTGCGGATCGAGCAGCCAGACGCGCGGTTTCAGGCTGCTGTCACCCTGCACCGCGCGCACGGGCACACGCTTCACCAGGCCGTCCGACGCGATCAGGTGGCTGAGATCAAGCAACACAGTCGTTGTCATACCCGGCAGCACCGTAAAATTATCGGGTGAGTCCATGGTGAAAGTGGCCCGAAAGGTCTGGGTTTGCTCATTCGCTTTGGTGGCGATTTCCTTGGGGCTCAGCACAAACCGCTCATCGGAGTGGCCCCCAAACACGGCGAATGCATGCGTCTGCTGCATGTCCTGATTGGAATCGATAGAGCGCTCCAAATCGCTTATCTTGCGCACCATCCGCACCACCGACTCAGGTACATCGATAATGATGTCCAGCTGGCTGGTATTCTGCAGAGAAAAAACAGTCTGCTTGGCCTGTACTTCCTCGAAATTCTCCACTTTGCGCTGGGCGACGCGGCCGCGAAACGGTGATTTCAGGACGGCGTACTCAAGGTCTTTTTCCGCCTGGGACAGCGCGGCGGAGGCCGAACGAAAATTCGCCTCCATACGGTCGTAGTCCATCCGCGAGATATTGCCGTCTGCAACGAGCTCCTTACCGCGCTCAAAATTGGCCTGCGTATTATCGAATGTCGCCTTCTTGTCCTCGTAGACCAGCGCGTAATCGGCAGCATCCAGCTGGGCAAGGATCTGGCCCTTTTCGACCATATCACCTTCTTTCACCAGAATTTCCTGCAACCGCCCCGGCACGCGAAAAGACAGCTCAGCGCGCTGGCTGGCGTCAACTCGTCCTGGGAAGGTGCGCAAGCCCTCAGCACTGCCGCCTTCAACGATAAAGGTTTTGACGGGACGCGTGGACGGCGGCGCAGCAGAGTCGTACTTGTCGGCACACGCTGCCAGTGTCGATAGCAGCAGACATGCCACCGCACATTTGTGAGTAAACCCCAACATCAACACACTCCTTCTATCGATCAACGTCCAATATCAGACTGAGATAGTGCACCATACGCTACATGAGGGCTGGCGCCGCGTTGCTGCTCGCATTATCTCTAACGCACAAAGGCACGCAGCGCATCGCAAATGGCGGCACTGGAGCAATACAACAGTCCGCGCTCAGCCGCCGCACGCGCCTGCGCTGCATCACCCTTGGCCCGTTGCATTTCTGCGATACTCAGATAGACCTCAGCACTGTCGGGATCAATGCGCTGAGCACGCTCCAACAGTGCCAGCGCCTGCTCAAAATCACCGCGCTCGGTCGCTTTCTCAGCCTTCACCAACAAGGGCTGCCAGGCTGCGCTTGCGGAGTGGGTGGCAGAACGTGGCGGTGTTTCGTAAACGCCCGGAACAGGCGGCTTCACCACACTTTTTAGCGGCGGCTTTTCGACAGGGGCCGCTTCAGGTGCGACGTCGCCTCCCGGTTGCGTGTAGGTGGCGCATGCCGTCGACAACGCCAATATCATCACGACAGAAACACGCAGCACA
>JBDNIE010000170.1:0-5162 GCA_041688425.1 Halioglobus sp.
CTCCAGTGCAGGTTCAGGTGTAACCTGTGTGTCGGGCCGCTCTGATATTGATTTTGGCATGTTGGGAATCCAGTATCTGTGGCCCTGAAATATAGTTTATCCCAAACGGGGAGTGTATGGGATCAGGTTGACACACAGGGATTGCAGATAGCCCTTGGTCGGGTACACTCACGGCGGCTGCGAGCTGTTCATACTGTCGGGTTGTGAATTGCAGATAGCCCTTGGTCGGGTACACTGCTGGAGCGGTGTATTAGTTGCGAAGTCCTGTTGTGAATTGCAGATAGCCCTTGGTCGGGTACACTAGGCGAGATTTTGCACCGAAGAATTGAAGGTGTTGTGAATTGCAGATAGCCCTTGGTCGGGTACACTAGCGGATAATCTGAATAGCCGGTGAGTTCCGTTGTGAATTGCAGATAGCCCTTGGTCGGGTACACTGATTGAGGTGTGGGTGAACAGCGGTGTAGGGTTGTGAATTGCAGATAGCCCTTGGTCGGGTACACTAGCTGCGCTACAACAGATTGATAATACGGGACTTCGTATGCTTACGCGGTTATAAAAACTCGAGCTGGGTGGGCGCTTGCTCAACCGGCCGCCTTCTTTTTCCGTAATAAACTTCAATCTTTGCAAACTGCAGATCAGTTATTTTTACTATTCTAACCTCCCCTTCCAGAGGTAAGCCCAGCTTGACTCGCTTAATATGGACGGCGGCATTTTCATCGCTAGAACAATGCCGCATGTATACCGAGTACTGCATCATACCAAAACTATCATCGAGGAGAAATTTTCTGAACCGTGTATATTGGCGCCTTTCTGTCTTGGAACCAGAGGGCAAGTCAAACAACACCAAAATCCACACTGTATTGAATCCGCCGTATGTCTGTAGGGCCATGGCAGCGCTAAGGAAAAGTGCGCCGAGGATAAATCAACTGCTGCTCTTTACCTTTCAATGCGACTTTCAGCCCCGCTACCAAATTATGCACAGAAACCATAAGCGGCATTTTTCGATCTTCGTATACGACTTCTTTCACCAAAACTTCCAATAGCTTCTTTTTAGTTTCTTTATTCACTTCCAAGGTCTCTCCTTCGTCCATTAGCCTACGAACCTCCCAATCAATCCAAGGACGAAAGGGCTCCATAACATCATCGGCCAGGCACAACCCGTTATACTGATTTTTATGATGTAGACCTATAGCCGGGTGCAATCCAGTACCAACAAGACCCCGCGCAACCATAGCTCGTATCACCGCATAGCCATAATTTAGTAGGCTATTGATGCCTTCGCCATTTGGATCGCGGCGAAACTCCTTACCCATTAGTAATGGCCAGTACTCCCGCGCTGCCTGAGCCTCACAATTACTAGGATCACCGGATTTCACACTACCTAATAGACGAACCAATTTCTCAGAAGCAACACCAATTTGCCTCAGTGTTAAAGCCTGCTCGGCGATTTTAAATTTGACGATTTTTTGCCAAAGTCGCTTTCGCGTTGGCTCGGTAACCAAAAGTTGTTCACGTAAAACCTTCGTGTGAGTGCTATGACCAGTCCAGAGCGGTAGCATTATAGAAACCGGCAAATGGCGCTCATCACAAAATACGATAGCAACATTGTTCAATTGGCACTGAGTAATTGCCGCTTGAGAAATCACAATAGCAGGGTTTTGTAGTATCAGTATTCCCAAGTCTTCGATGGCGATTTTCGCAACTGTTTCACCTTGCTTTTCCACCAACAACTGCCGATTCTTTAAGTGCAGGTAAGCCTGCTCACTAATATCAATCGTGCGCTTGATCATGATGATACTTCCCAATGGCGTTAACTGTAATAGGCTGCATCTGATAATCGTTTATCAAAGTGCTAATTGACTTTCTTATACCCTCGCTCTTACCTCCTATTGTCGCTGCAGTATGTAATCTCAAAGTGATCCTTGAAGCATCCATCTCCAACTTCTGAACGCGATGTACTTGTTGCTCACCTTCTACAAGAACCTTCACTAGGTCATTAATATGAAGAGCCATTAGAAACTCCCATTGATCACCATGCTCTATTTTTACCAAAGAGGCGCTTTTTCCAACGCCTTCTCTCGCTCGTCTCGCAGCTTCCATAGCAGTAACAAAAAATGAAGCTGTTTCGCCTTTACCATCTCTACGCCGCAATATCTCGACATGGTGGGTATTGCCGTAGGCATGCCATTTGAACGCGACGCCATCCGCCTTTCTTATTGCAAATTTAGACTTTTCTAATTTCTCGCGAGTTGTTTTCGACTGTACAACTCTCACCCGCTTAATCGATGTCTTTCCATCTTTATGTAGTAATTGAACGCCCTCCGAGAAAGCCTTCTTTGCATCATTTCCGTACTTGTCCAGATGTGCAATCACCAGTTCGCGCACCCCATCATCCACAATACTCGCTACCTTCTTTGCATTAAACTCTTGATCCAGTCGCTGGCGGTAGACAGTACCAACCCCCTCGATAAAACCGACCCCTGTTTCTTCGTGTAATGCGCCCGTGATTTTCCGCTGAGGCACATGAGAGACAATGAGGGATTCCAACTTTTCTGCAAGCTGCTGCCTGATATCCAGAATTGGGGGAGTTAAGTAAATTTCCTTCATGGTGCGTCCTGAGCCAGATTTCTCCAAGTCCTTAGACTGCCTTACTAACGCGTTATAAAGAGGCCTATCGATACAAGCTGTTACTAACGCGTCAATGGTGTGATGCCGGTGATCTGTTCGCTCCTTTTCTGAACTGCTCCCTATCAGATCATTCAGCTGCCACTGGTGCCTTAACCATCCGGTCATGATGCCACGACTGAATGTGACATCGACTCCAAGAGTTTTAACGTAAGTCCCAGCCTCTTTCGCAATATAGCGTGTATCAGTTAACTGGCTACCTATAAAATCTCGCTCTAATAGCTCCACCTCCCGTCGGTAAAACCGGTTGCGCTTACTGGAAAGTTCTCTCCCCCACCGACTGATCGCTTGGGTGATTTGATTCCATTTCTCCTCATCCAGGCCAAACGCATCAATAGGTGTCCGCTGGCCCTTTCGTTGGTTCTCGTTCGCAAAACATACAACTTTGTTCATATACGAGTCGTCCAACGACAGGCTGTAGGGCAAAATATGATCGACTTCCACTTCACCGCTAAACAATGCGCCGAGGTTGATCGTCCTGCCACTGTAAGCGCAACAATGTCCTTGATCTTCCCACAATCGATAACGAATTTTTTGCTCTCGACTTGGATACACTTTCAGTTTCAGAGTTGGACGCTCTTTGCCGATCTGCTGATAGGCTTCCGTCGCTCTGTCATTGGACTTTGTATTTTTATCCTGCTGTTTTCGGAAGCTATTATATCGCTTGGTATTCATCTCCAAGTCTCTAGCCATCTCTATACGCACAATATCGGGTTTTCCATGCTCGTTGATAAGCGCATTCATCACACGCCGTAGCTCATGTAACGCCTTACTTACGATAGGATTAGGTAGCATGGGTGGAGGACCTAGCTTTTCCTGCACTTGCACCCCCATCACTTCGGGATCATAGCTATAACCAGCCGCCTGACGTGCATCGGAATAAATTAGTCCCTGCTCCAAATGCGGCAAGAGCCGTCGAATAGCTTTCAAAGAAACACTACCGTATCCTGGCTCAAATTCTTGCAAACAAAGCCTGACCGCTGTTCCTCCGTCCATTTTCCAGCGTGTCATCAAACGCTGTTTCAGAGCAGATTTTTTCTTGATCGTGAGGAGATCCTCCACAAGCATTTGATGCTCTCCGGGAGAAAGACTATCCCACTCAGAAAATTCGGAACGGATCGTCGCTACTGTCGTATTACCACGTAACTTCTTCACCCCACTATCGAGATTAAATTCGACTTTCTTATCCAAGCCAAGAGCCTTTCGTATTGCAGGAAAGCTGAGCGAATCTGATATTTCGAATAGCGAAGCCAATTTTTGCCGATCTTCCTGTGTCAGACTATGGAACTCATCAGTGTAGGGATCGAGATAAGATAGGTTATTAATGTCTTGAAGGTAACGAAAGCGCTGGTACTCCAATCGTGCTATTGCGGCACGTTTGTTTTTTGGCTCCAAAGAACACTTACCGACGCGATCTGGTTTCAATTTCAGCGGTCGCTGATAGAAAATTATTCGTTCGATCTTTTCCTGCACATCTGAAGTGAGTAAAGGATGGTGCTGGGATTGCTGCTCCAGAATCAGGCTCAGCTCCTCTTGGTACATTTGTCGGTCAGTACGTAAATGCTGCCCATCGCGGTTTCGCTTGCATGCGCCCTTAGGCTTATTAGCGAGATACTCTCCCAATGTACGACATCCCGCTTCACGTATGCTCTCTCGCAACTGACTTATATCAGCTTTGAAGGCGCTCTCTTCAGCGGCATCATCTTCTGACTCATCATGCTCACCGAGCACAGCCAGCACATCGGGATCGTCAAGCATATCTCTGCCCAACAAAGTTTTTCGATTGCTTAGAAAACCCCGGCGCTGCACTAAATGTAACAGTACACGACCAAGCTCGTTGGCGGTCAATGAGTTATCTAAGGCCTTTTCACGCAACGCATAGGGGTCACCAAGGCTATTAAGGATACCCTCAGGCTGGCTGCTTTCCAGTAACTCCTTAGGAAGCAAACCAAGAGAAATGAGATAGTTGGACAGTTTCATTTTGCGACGTGCTCGACGTTGGATAGTTCGCCGAGCCAAGCGCATAGTCCTGCGTTTCACGTTCTTGGGGGTCGGTGTTTTCTCCTCCACTGCCTTGGGGAAAATACGCACCCCTGCATCGCATATCCCCCAGGGCTGACCGTTGTCATCTGCAGTCAATAACGCCCATCCAATGGAGTTGCTCCCTAAATCTAAACCCAATATAGTTTTACTCATTGGCAAACTCCGTGTAATCTTCTCTTGAGTGTATCCGACCAAGGTCTATTGATTAGCTTTTCATACCAAGAAATTGTTTTTCGTAGGCAACGCTTTCAAGCGACCAGAGCCCTCCCAGTGGGGGCTTTTTTATTGTCCGCAATATAATTGCAACTCTTACTGTCCAATCAAAGTAGCTTGCCAATCTTTCGATCCATTTCAGCTTTTAGCCTGATTCTTCAGTCGCGCCTATTTATCTGGCCTCTGCGAACTGGCCTATTTAGAAGATAGCCTCCTACCTC
>JBDNIE010000171.1:0-2070 GCA_041688425.1 Halioglobus sp.
GCAGTTGACCAGGTCGCCGCCTAACTCAGGTGCGAAACACCACTTTTGACAATAACGCTCAAGCCATGCAGCGTTAGGAAAATCTATGTTTAAAAAAATTGGTAAATTAGGGATTATTCTGGTTGCGGTGATTGCAGTCGTATTATTTTTGCGTGAGGTTTTTGAGCCTGCGTACCAGTCTGAATTGGAAAGTGGATATGCTGACCTTATAGCGGGTATGGAGGATGCAGAGTCAAACTTAACCTCGCTCATCGCTATGGCGCCCCCTAGAAACGAGCGCCACTTAACCGACGGTTATCGATACCTTATGGGGCATATGGTTAGAATTGCCAATTCCGAAATCAATAATAATCCCTATGTGCCGCACTTTGAACGAGCGGTGACTTTCTTGAGTAAGTGGACTGGCGATAATGCGGATAACTTATATTTAGTAGCACCAATAGACGGTAATGCGCAGTATCGTGTCAGTGGAAAAATCCCTTATTCTTCACAACAAAATGCAAAGACGCTGAGTGATGTGACAGAAGCACCGGGGCTGGTGCTGGTTCAAACAATTACTAATTTGATTGGCGACACGGGAAGCCTAAAGGAAATTCCAGAGTGCAGAAATCAAACACTTGATGGCTTAAATAGCTATGAGATACAGACGGCAGCGGATGGCAGCTTTGAAATTTTGTTGTCTCCAGATAGGCCTGAGGGCTATACCGGTAACTGGATTGACACGCTAACCGAGGTAGGCTGCACCGACAGCGACGGCAAAGAAACTGTAGAAGTAAAGAAAGCGCTGAATATTGTTATCAGGGAAACGTTCATCGATTGGGATGAAGAGCAGCTGATAGATTTAGATATTGTAAGGCTTGATTACGAGGGTATGCCGCCACCCGTTGTTAGCGCCAAAGAGCGTGCGCAACAGTTAGCAACCATTGGCGAAAAAGTACCTAACCAAATATTTTTTTGGAACTGGATTATGGGTTTTGGCCTAGAGGCCTATGGGGATTACAATTTTGATGGAGAGTTAAGGCAGCCTACCAATGATGTGAACCCTCCAGCGCCTCCCTTTATTGCGGGAGGCACGGCGGGGAGTAATTTATTCTACGCGGCAGGGCTTTATGATTTAAAATTGGATGAGGCTCTTATTTTTGGAATTTTTATGCCTCGCACGCCGGAATACATGGGCTTTCATTTGCAGAATTTTTGGATGGAATCCTTTGACCAAGCAAATTATCTGACTAGTCGCAATATAAGTCAGGTGGAGTTTTTTGATGAACAGCATACGTATTTAGTTTTATCTCATTCAGATCCCGGTGTGCAAAATTGGATTGATACCATGGCGGTTGAAAAGGCGGCTCAAGTGTTCAGGTTTTGGTATAGCAGCGATGTTCAAAATGGCCAACTGCCAATAATTTCGGCAAAAGTAGTTAAGTTGAATAGTGTCTTCACCGAACTCCCAGATGCGAAACAGGTTAATAGCGATTTCAGGCGCAAGGAAATTGCCGTTCGCCAGCGTCACATTCGACAGCGTTTTCGGGAGTTTTAGTGTGTGTGATTTTAGTGGTAGGGTGCGACTGGTACTGACAATTTAACTAACTCGAACTGCTAAAATTGGTTGATAAAAAAGTGCAAGCGCTATCAATTTTCTGTCAAAGGGAGCCAAATATGGAAAGGCCCTTTCAAATTGATAAAACAGTATCACGTCTTAGCCTTTAGCGTATCTATTCGTAAAAGGAATTACGATGACCTTACCCAGAAAAGCACTGATCTGTGTGGACGATACGCTCTACTGCCACATTACTTCGCGCTGTGTGCGCGCTGTGTGCGCCCTGTGTGCGCCCTGTGTGTCAACCTGATCCCATACACTGCCTGTTTGGGATAACATAGATTTCAGGACCACAGTTACTGGGTGCACAGCATGCCAAAATCACTATCAGCATGGCCTGACACACAGGTTACACCGGAACCATTGTTGGAGAAACGTTCACGGCGCACATTCAAACCGGAGTATAAGCTGCGCATTATGGCCGAAGCTGATGCCTGTAAACACGGTGAACTCGGCGCCTTATTGCGCCGTGA
>JBDNIE010000012.1:0-3530 GCA_041688425.1 Halioglobus sp.
TGACCCCAAATCCCCCCAAATCCCCCTTAGCCTAGGCTGTTTATGCCCAAAAGACGTTCCCGCGGAAACGTCCTTTGCAACTCCTCTAGCTCAAGGCAGGGGATAGTTGGCGCGCAGGTATTGACCAAACATTTTCGCTCCAAACGTGCTGAGGTGATTACCGTCCTCCGTGAGTAGTTTTCCAGTCTGCCGGTCGTCGAGATGGTATCGCCCATCATAGAAAAATGGTTTGTTCGACACATAGACGGCACCCAGTGCATTGATTTTTTCTGCGTAGTCACCGTCCAGTCTAAATGGATCGTCAACAATAAAGCGTTGCAGATAATTTTCATCGTCAAACCGTAGGGCACCAATAGCAATATCGATGGGACTTTTTTTACCAGTTATCGCGAATTGCCCAAGCAGAAAAACAGTCTTACCCGCCGTTCGAAAGCGCTGAGCCGTCTCCAGCATGGCCTCTTCGCGCCAGATGGACAAATCTGCTGCCAAAAAAATAATGTCCTGTTCCGGTGCGGCAAGGGCTTCCTTCAATCGCGCCTGATTAAACTCAGGGCATCTGTCGAAAAACATTGTGTCCCCCACGATACGAGAAAATGTTGGTGGGCATCCAGGCGCGTAGGAGACCATGACATTGGCCTCAGGGTAGGCCTCTCTCAGCGCTATATACATATCGGCACCCCTGGAGTCAGCGAGTAGGAGAATATTCCTCTTTTCCGACTTGCGTTCTCCACAAAAAAGATCCCCTGCCGGCGTGCAGGTCTCTTCGAGATGATACTGGCGCGCGGTTCTATCCACTTGCAGGTCAATATCCATCAGCGCCATGGCCGCTTGAGGGATCCGCGACGGCAGCCCTTTGGTAAACACTAACGTTCCGGAGACTATTAAAACGAGCAGTACCGCCCCCCCTGTGTAGAACAATACCGTGCGGACGGGCATGCCACCTGCAGTCGATTTACCTGCATGGGAGAGACGAAACCGTTGTTCCACATATTGATTCAATAACGTCGCCGCAACCAGGATCACCACCAATAACCCAACGCGTTGCAACAGTGAAGGATGGGCTTCGAAGTGCTGCCCGTAGAACACAATAATGGGCCAGTGGACCAGGTACAAAGAATAGGACACCTTTCCCAGCCAGGACATCATAGAATTACTTAGCAATATGCGGGCGCTGATCGAAGGCCCTGCCAGAATAATCAGTAGTGCGCCGGACAGAGGCAATAACATCAGCACACCGGGCAAGGGCATTAGAGAATTAAAGAAAACAGAACTCGTCAATATGAGAAGAATGCCCAGCAACGTGATGGTACTCGAAAACCAAGGCTTCTCCTGCAGCCTCTGCAGACGCAGCACCAGAACTGTTCCCAGACCCCCAAGCGCAAATTCATAGAACCGCAGAGGGGTAAAATAGAAAGCTGCCTCTGGGTAAGACCTCGCCGCAATCTCACTGGTATAGGTACCCACAACGACTGTCACAAGCAGCAGAGTCACCACCCCCCGCGCACCGCAGAGACGGTGAGCCCCGAAGAGTATAAACGGGTAGACAAGGTAAAATTGCTCCTCGACACCCAACGACCATGTATGCAGCAGCGTGAATGTTTCAGCAGAGGGAGACCAGTAGTTGGATTCCGACCAGAAAAATAGATTACTGACGGACAAAAGTGCATAGATGCTTTGTTGGGCGGTGTGCACCAGTGCCTGGGGCATCTCGAGATATAATGCACATAGCAATACAGCCGCTACGGTAAATGCGAGGGCGGGAATGATGCGGGTGATGCGGCGGATATAAAAGTCACGGAAAGAGAATTGTCCCGTCTCGAGACTCGATACAATTATCTGCGTAATCAAAAACCCCGAAACCACGAAGAACACGTCAACACCGATGAATCCACCGCTGAACCCAGGTATTTTCATGTGGAAAAAAATGATAACAAGCACCGCTATTGCCCTGAGCCCATCAATTTCCTTGTGGTAGCCAGTGTTGGGCATAGGTTATTATCTTCTCCGCGCAGAAAATCATAGCAACAAAAAGAAACGGGCGAAATATCTAATGAAATGCCGGGTAAGGCCAGCGATCCGGCATCTCGCCAGAGGCGAGCATCAAACCCTCAGGGGACGACGCCGGGAGTCACATTGCGCATACTCAGTTATTATTAGAACAGTATCGGGAGACCGGTTTGCCCATATGTCGACGGTGCTACCAGCCACGTCTCGATCGCATAGCGTTTGTTGGTCATACCATAATCTGCAGCAGTTCGATGAAGACATAGATGATCAAAAATAATAGCGTCTCCCGCCGCAAATACAGGCCGCACTGTACTGCCCTCAGCGACTTCCTTCGCGGCTTCCGGATTTGTCGTCCACGCGGCAAACTGACTGCCAGTTTTGACAATACCGGGCAGTCGCTTTGCCACTATATCCATCCCGGGCGCATTAACACCGCAGTCGCTCAGTGCAATCCAGATATTCAACGCTCGAATATTCTCGCCCATAAACGCACCGTCCTGATGCCATCCCCCGGTGCGAGCATCATGAGACACGCACCTAAGCGTTCCCTTGCGTGTCACAAGCACTGGAGGCTCACCAAAAAAATCTCGTATCGCTGCGCTGAGACCACATGACTCGAAGGTCTCGAGCAGATCGAATAACGCAGGTGGTGAGTCGGCCGTTAACATAGCGCCTTTCGACCGCTTTTTAACGCGGTCCCTGTCGGTGTCTCTATAGAACGGCTCATACCAACCCCCATTCTTCAGACCCCTTGAACCCGACTCGACTGCATCGTAGGCCTCAAAGACCAGGTCGATGTTATTCCGCAACATATCCACCTGACTCGAGGTAATCATTTCTCGAACAATCAAGGACCCATGATTTTCAATTCCACTTCGAATCGATGAACCATTGAGCTCATGGGCTCCAATTTCGGGAACCCCTTCTCCACCGAATTGATCAACCACATGGCTGGGCCACTCGGGAGAGACTGTTTTCCAGTCGCCCGCAAGAAATCCCTCGGATCGCAGCGCCAATAGCATCCTGTCGATCTCGCGTCGCCTGTCCCTCCGGTTTTCCAGATTAAGAAGCTCAATCGCTTCACAGTATCGGCCAGTTGCAGCGAGACCTTTAGCTTCACCTATAACCGCCGCCGTGGAAGGCTTTCCGTTTGTGCCAGAGGTGTCTTGTGCGCGATCACCCCCCTGTGTCAGTTCGATTAATTGAATGATGGTTACCTCCTGATGTGCGAACTATTATCGTAATGTAACACTTACACCATTAGTAACAGAGATCATAACGCTTTTATACCCATCACAATCGCCACCCCGTTGATTGCAGCATAGATACAATTGAGGAGAAAGTTTACTGACCCATCGACCACGAGAACAGCTCGACTAACTGCCCCCCGGCTTAGTTGAGCCACGGGACCAAACTGGAGTAGACTCGGCCAAAGGTTGTGGTCTATGAACGTACCGATCGTTTGCAAGGATAGAGTCCTCCCGGGGCTTGCACCGGCGTTCACCAGGCCTATGAGCGGTAAA